>JAFDER010000073.1 GCA_019310245.1 Deltaproteobacteria bacterium | reverse complement strand
GAGCTGGAGGGAGGGCGCTCCCGTGGCCTTGACGATGTCCGTCACCTGGGTCTCGAAGATCGACACCCCGGGGCAGTCGGGAGGGGAGGCGGTCATGTCGCAGTCCGAGACCGATCCCGTGTCCGAGGCGACGTGTGCGAGCGTCCTGTCGATCACCGTGGAGGAGTGCAGTGACGGGTCGAGCGGCGTCAGGCACCACCGCGTCAGCGTGGTGCTGGAGAGCGAGAGCTCCGTGTCGTCGATCTCCAGGGTCCAGGTCCCGCCCACGGGCGTGAGCCACCACACGGGGATGTCCCACGTGGCGGGGAAGCCGTAGTCGGGTAACATGCCGCCCGCGTCGTCCGAGTAGAAGTTGGTCCAGAGCTGGCGATCCACGCCACCGGGAGACGTGATCGTGACCACGAGGTCGTCGAACGGAAGCTCGATCCCGAAAAATCTCCGGTCGTCGATCCCGATGTCGAGCCGCATCACCCTGAACGTGCCGAGCGACGGGATGGACACGCTGTCGCGGTACCTTCCGCGGTCCGAGATCGTGGTCGCGGTCCCGCACACCGGCACTCCCCAGCCCGTGCCGGGATCCGTTCCCGGGTCGTAGCTCGGGTCGTAGCCGGGATCGTAGCCGGGATCGTAGCCGGGATCGTAGCCGGGGTCGTAGCCGGGGTCGTAGCCGGGGTCGTAGCCGGGATCGTCGCCAGGATCCGTTCCCGGATCCGTTCCCGGATCAAGGGCGGGATCGGCTCCCGGATCCACGGGCGGATCGGCTCCCGGATCCCAGCCGGGATCCAGGCCTGGCTCCGTGCCGATGTCCAGGGGCGCCTCGGCACCGGGATCGAACGGCGCGTCTGCGAGGCCGTCCATCTCCTCCGAGATGGCGGCGCAGGCGACGGTGGCGACGAGGAGGCCTGTCACGAGGATTTTCTTGAAATCGGCCCGGCTCATGGACACCTCCCTGCGAGGGCACGCAGGCTCACTCGCACAGCGTACCCGCATTGCAGTGTGCCTGCAATGCCAGCGCCGAGCATGTCATGGCATCTCGAGAGCCACACAAATGCGACTTCTCAAATATGCATCGTATAGTAATGTGCCTGCCAGGGAAACGGCATGGACAAGGAGAGACAAGAGCGAACCGCAAAGAGCCTTCTTTCCACGGTCCTCATCACGACGCTCGCCCTGACGGCCACGGCCGTGGCCGCCAAGATGGCCACGGCACTGTCGTCCGTGTTCATGGCCGGGGCTCCCGAATCCCTTGCAGGCCTGTGGCTCCTGGGAACGGGCGGCGACGCGCTGATGGCGCTCTTCTATGCCATGGCGGCGTGGTTCGTGTGCGCGCGTCGCGCCGTCTCCGGCCGACCCATGGCGGCGAGAGCCGCGCACGCCGTCCTGATCGCCCTGAGCAGCCTCCTGATGCTCTACCTGCTGCTCAACGTGCACCTCTATCAGCTGCTCGGCACGCCTCTCAACATCCGCTACCTGGAATGGACCGGGGGGCAGGGCACGGACATCACCTCCGCGCTGAAGGAGGAGCCCCCCTTCGTCTCGGGAGGCCTGATCCTGGCCGCGCTGATCATCGTTCCGCTCCTCCTGACGGTGGTGCGCAGGAAGCTGCTCAAAGGCCAGACCGCCGCGTGGCTGCGTCGAGCCCTGGCGCGCACGGTGCTGGTGCTCGCCATCTGGGGCGTGGGGCTGGGCGCGATCACGCTCATTCCTTCCCTGCGCACGCACCTCGGGACGCTGCGCCTCAATCCGGTTCTCGCCTTCGTGCAGTCCTCGCTCGAGGCCATGACCGATCGGAGCGACTCGTATCCGTTCACGATCGACCCGCAGAGGCCGACGTACTTCGATGCAACCAGCCCGTTCCCCGAGGTCGACCGGGAGCCCGGCTGTCCGATCACCCGCCCCGAGAAGCCGGTCAAGAACGTGGTGCTCTTCGTCATGGAGTCGTGGACGGCGCAGGACCAGCAGCTCTTCGGCGGCGGCAAGCCCAACACGCCCAACCTGAAGCGCCTCGAGCCCCACACGCTGCGCATGGAGAGGTACTACGCACCGTCACCGGTCAGCATCAAGGCCCTGTTCAACATCTTCTGCTCCATGTACCCCTACCCCGAGTTCAAGTTCATCACCACGGTCAATCCCCGCATCGCCTGCGACGCGCTCCCGGAGGTGCTGGCCCGTCACGACTACCACTCCGCGCTGTTTCACGGCGGCAAGTTCATGTACACCAACAAGCTGGCCTTCTTCGATGATCGCGGCTTCGAGCTCCTGATGGACGCGATCTCCATTCCCAAGAAGCACGGGTACTTCACCTACGGCTGGGGCATCGAGGATCGCGCCATGGTGGACCAGGCCATCAAGTGGATCGACAGGAAGAAGCGCAGGCCATTCTTCGTCACCTTCATCCCCATCATCCCCCACTATCCGTACGTCATCCCGGATGACGCGACGCCCCGGTTCTCCACGAAGACGCTCAAGTCCCGCTATCACAACGGCATCGCCTATCTCGACGAGCAGGTGGGAAGGCTCTACGACGAGCTGGACGCGCGCGGGATTGCCGACGAGACGCTCTTCGTCATCGTCGCCGATCATGGTCAGGCCTTCTACCAGCATCCCCACAACCGCATGCACGCCAACTTCCTCTATCAGGAGAACACGTGGGTGCCTCTGTACCTGATCAACAAGCGCCTCTTCCAGGGCGGGCCCTCCTGCGACCGCATCAGCACGCACATCGACCTTGCTCCCACCATCCTGGATGCCCTGGGCCTCGAGGTGCCGGAGCGCTACCAGGGCCGGACCCTCTTCGAGGAGGGCCCTCCCCACATGGCCCTTCTGAGCACGATGTACCGCGACAAGCTGATCGGTGTCCGTGACGGACCGTACAAGTACATCCTGAACCTCGAGACCGGAGCCGTGGAGCTCTACGACCTGGAGAAGGACCCGGGCGAGAAGGAGAACATCGCATTCCAGCACGCGGAGCGCACCGAGGTCTACCGGAATAGGCTCATGGAGTGGCGCGAGTTCCAGCGCTACCTCATCGAGAACTACTCGTCGGTGACGGGCCATCGGCCCGTCGATCACGTGTGGGAGGCCATGAAGACGCTCCTGCACCGCAGCCGGGTGTGGCTCGAGCACGAGGGCAGCATCCGACCCTGCGACATCCTGAAGGACATGGGAGACGACAGCAGGCACTGGAGGTACAGGGTCGAGGGGTGGCGCTGTCAGGACGCCAAGGACTGGATGTACGCGGGAATGAAGTACCTCACGGTCGACGGGAGGTGGTCGACCTGCATCCGCCTGCACCCGCCCGAGCAGGGCAAGATGAGGATCAGCATGCCGCTCGACGGGCAGACGGACAAGATGTCCGGGCGTGCGGCCATCCAGGACGTGTCTGTGAAGGCGGGGGGAAAGCCGGTCACGCTCCGCTTCAGCCTCGACGGCAAGCAGTGGAGCAGCATCAAGATGCCAAACAAGATCGGCTACACCGACTGGCAGGCCGTCGGTCCCGGAACCAGCCTGGAGATCGAGCTGTCGGCCTCGAACTGGCGCAACCGGACCGTCTGCCTGATCATCGACGTCCCCACGAAGTAGATCACGACATCCGGCGGTCTACAGATCGAGGAAAACACAACGCGTTCGAGGAGTTGTGGCCGGCAGGCACGCCGCCGGCCGCCGTTGCCGCGTGCCCGGCTCGATGCTAGCATCGAAGCCTCGAAAAAAAGGGGCCGCATCCGGCCACGGTGATGCATGAAACCGATGCTCTCGAAACTCTGGTCCATCAGCAACCGGATCCTCCTGTCGATCACGGGCCTCCTGCTCGTGTTCCTGCTGCTCACGCTCCTCGTCTCGAGGTGGCAGCTGGGCAAGGCTCTCGACAGGGGCGACTACCTGGCCAAGCACCACAAGAGATTCGTGTTTTCCGAGCAGCACATCGGCAGGTTCCTGGAGGGAACCGTCAGGATCTCGGCCTCGGACACCGGGATCGTGGACTGCCTCTCCGCAAAGGCCCCCGCCCCGCCGGCCACGGCCTCCGCAGCGGACGCGGCAGGCGCCGGCGCGCTCGGCGTCCCCTCGTCCCCGGAGCCGTCACATGCCCCGAAGCCCTGCTCGACCGAGGAGAGGTGGAAGGCGATCACGCGCAACCTCGATGCGGCGTTCAAGCCGGACTTCATGCTGCTCACCGATGCCAGGGACGAGCCCGTCGGAAAGGCTCCGGAAGGTCTGACCGCCGAGTCGCTCAGGGGCCAGATCTTCTACAAGAGGGCCTCCGAGGGACTCACGGGCACGGCCTGGGTCGAGGTGGCGGGCGTCGCCTACTTCATGGCCGGCGCTCCGGTCAAGGGGCCCGACGGCGAGAAGCTGGGAACCCTGGTCTTCGGGATGAGGCTCGACCGGCTCTTCCACACCTTCACGTCGAACTCGGATCCCAAGCGGGCCAAGCAGCAGAACCTCATCTTCGTGGCCGGTGACCGGACCCTGGCCTCGTCGTTCCCCCAGAACGAGGTCAAGCCGGCAGCGCTCGCTGCGGCCGTCAGGCCCGAGAACAGGCCGAAGGTGGTCGAGGGGACGAAGGAGAAGGAGATCCTCGGGATCGCCGGGGCCCACTACGACTTCCACGTCCAGCCCCACTCGGTGCTCTCGGCGGGAGACACGCTCGAGGGCGTCCTGGTGATGGCCCGGCAGCGAACGGCATTCAAGGAGAAGCAGGACAGCTTCGCGAAGGCGATCTACCTCACGGGGATCGTCGCCATGGCCCTGGCCGTGCTCCTCGGGTTCCTCCTCGCCCGGTCCATCGTCCGTCCGCTCCGCGGGTTCATCAGCTACACGGAGGACATGAGCAAGGGGGAGGTGGACCTGACACACCGCTTCCCGGTCAAGGGAAACGACGAGCTCGCCGTGCTCGGCCGCAACCTGAACGCCATCCTCGAACGCCTGCAGTTCCTGTTCACCAACGTCAAGGTCGCGAGCCTGGAGGTGGGCAACTCCGCCGCGGAGATCTCGGTCACGATGAGCCAGCTCCACCAGCGCTCCCAGGAGGAGTCGGTCAAGATCGAGGACATCACCACCGCGGTCAACGAGATGAACCAGATGATCCAGCAGCTGGCCGCCAACGCGCAGGAGGCGGCCGAACACGCCAAGCACGGAGGCGAGGCGGTGAGCGAAGCATCCTCGGCGATCATCGACATCCGCAAGGTCGTGGTGGACTCCTCCGAGCACGTCAAGACGCTGGGGGAGCACTCGGCGCGCATCGGCAACATCGTCGAGACGATCAGGCAGATCGCCGACCAGACGAGCCTGCTCGCACTCAACGCCTCGATCGAGGCCGCCCATGCGGGGGAGCACGGCAAGGGCTTCGCCGTCGTGGCCAACGAGGTGTCGAACCTCGCAGAGCGCAGCAACAAGTCCGCCCGGCAGATCGAGGAGCAGCTCGCTCAGATCCGGCTCCTCACCGAGCAGGCCGTCAGGACCATGGACGCGGGCACGAAGACGGTCGACGGCAGCGTGGTGAAGGTGGACTCCACCTTCCGCGACCTCAACGACCTGATCGTCGTCGTGCAGGAGATCGGCGAACGCGAGAAGGAGCAGGCACAGGTCTCCGACAACATCGCGAGGAACATGGAGGACATCTTCATGCTCATGCGCGAGGGGCTGAACGCGACCGAGCAGACGGTGCACGAGGGCGACCGTCTCAGGGAACTCGGGAAGGTCCTTCTCGAGAGCGTGGACAAGTTCAAGACCGTGCAGGAGAGCGAGCTGAGGCCGGAGCGGGCACTGCCCGAGAGGCGCGAAGAGGGCCGGGACGCAGGATGAGCGCGCCCCTCCAGGACGCCGCGGACGGGACCGTCCTGAGGCTGGTCGGTTTCCGCATCGCCGACTGGCGGTTCTGCATCCGCCTGTCCCAGGTCCAGACCTCCCTCATGCCGTGCGAGATCACGCGCGTCTTCCGCACGCCCGAGTTCATCCGCGGCATCATCAGCCTCCGGGGGATCATCGTCTGCGTGCTGGACCTGGGACGGCTCCTGGGTCTCGACGGCCGCGACGATTCCCACCAGCGCTTCCTGGTGGTGAGCGAATCGGGGATCCAGGCGGCGATCCCGGTCAGCGACGTGTTTCGCATCCCCGAGATCCCGGACGGTCTCATCGAGCCGCTTCCCGCGAGCGTGGCTCCGGCCCACCGGGCGATCCTCGAGGGGGTGATCAACACGGTGGGGCTCGAGGGCATGGACGGGAGAACCGGACAGGACACGCTCACGTTGATCGACGCGGGCTCGCTCTTCGAGGCGCCCGAGGTGGCCGCGCTGAGGTCGAGAAGGTGAGCGAGCGCCAGGCACAGGTCTACCGCCTCGTCGAGGAGCTCGTCACCAGGCGCACCGGGGTGGACATCGCGGGTCACCTCGCGGGACGGGTCCAGGGCCACGTGGACGAGCAGGTGCGGAGGCTCGGCCTCGAGGGGCCGGACGACTACCTGGGAAGGCTGGAGAGCGGCGACGAGGGCTCCTTGCCGCTCCTCGACGACCTCCTCGCATCCGTGCTCGTGCACGAGACGTTCTTCTACAGGTTTCAGTCCCAGCTCGTGGCCCTCGAGGCGTCCATCATCCCGGAACTGGTGGGCTCGGGCACGCGCAACGTGCGGATCTGGAGCGCCGGGTGCTCCCAGGGGCCGGAGCCCTACACGCTCGCCATGCTCGCCGCGAGGAGCACCGCGGGGACCGACATCGGCTTCAATGTCCTGGCCACGGACATGTGCGGAGCGTTCCTGGGGGAGGCGAAGAAGGGGATCTACCGCCCCGACAAGCTCGGCGAGCTGCCGGCGGATCTGCGGAGTCGCTACCTGTGCCCCGGAGGAGAGGGAACGTTCGAGGTTCGCGGGGGATTGAGAGAGCGGGTCCGGTTCAAACGCCACAACCTGCTCGATCCACCCCCCGAGCGCAACATGCACGTGGTCTCGTGCCGCAACGTCCTCATGTACCTCGGGCGTGACGGGAGGCGGAGAGCGATCGAGAACCTGGTCTCGGCGCTTTCGGACGATGGCTTCCTGCTCGTCGGACACAGCGAGAGCCTGAGGGACGTGCCAGACCTCCTCGGCGTGGACCGCCGGTTCGCGCTCGGCATCTACCGCAGGGGGGGAGCCGCGTCCCCGCCTGCTCCGGTAGGGCCCCGGCGGGCGCCGCAAGAACCACCTCCGCCCGTTCGTGCCGAGCCTCCCGCCACCGAGCGCCCCGGCAAGACCGGCACGGCCCACGCCGTGAGCCTCATCCGGCTCGAAGGCGAATACGATGCGGACCTGAGGCCCGAGAAGCTGGCCTCGCTCAAGGAGAGCCTCGGCGAGGCCATCGACAAGGGAGGCGACGTGGTGCTCGAGGCCGACGGCGCCACGCTCCTCGACATGTCGACCGCCAAGCTGGTGGCGCGCGCCGCCAGGCTCGTGGAATCGGAAGGCAGGAGATTGACCGTACGGACGGGGAAGGAATCCGTCCTGCGCTGGGCGGCGCGACACGGCCTGCAGGTCGAGTCCGGCCCGTCCACGAAGGAAGTGAGGCAGGCGTGAGCTCTCCTGACCCCAGCCGGCTCGCGCGCTTCCTGGACGACCACTGGTCGTCGCCCTCGGTGCTGATCCGGTCGGCCCGCGACCTGCACGAACCCGAGGGAGCGGACCCGCAGCACCTCGATCAGGCGGCTCGTTCCGCCCGAGGGCTCGCCTCGGACGCGCTGGAGCTGGGCATCGAGCCGCTGCACGACCTGGCCTCGGCGCTCGCGGATCTCGCCTCAGTCCTCGGCTCTGGCGCACTGGACCCGCTCGGGCCGGGGGGGGTGGTTCTCGAGAGCGGGGCCCGCACCCTGGAGGACTCGCTCGTCCTTCTCGAGGCTGGTGGCCAGCCCGACGCGGCCGAGATCGAGAGGCACACGCAGAAGGCCACCCACGTCACTGCCGGTGCGCGGCAGCAGCGCGAGCCGCAGCCTGCCCAGCCGCAGCCTGCCCGGCCGCAGCCCTCCGCACCGCAGAGGTGGGGGCCGTGGAACCCAGCCTACCCTGACATGGAGGACGATTTCATCGAGGATGTGCAGAGCCACATCGACAACCTCCAGGCCGGCCTCATCCAGCTCAGCTCGGGGACGACCGATGAGGAGCTCATCAACGATCTCTTCCGCTCGTCGCACTCGATCAAGGGCCAGAGCGGGCAGATGGGGGCGCAGCCGCTCGAGCGCATGGCGCACAAGCTCGAGGACATCCTCGATCTCGTGCGCCAGTCCCGCCTCACCGTGACGCCCGCGGCCACCGAATCGCTGCTCGGAGTGATCGACGCGCTGCAGTCAATTCTGGAGCAGCTGCGCTCGACACGGTACGTGGACCATCCCATCGAACGGGAGATGGAGATCATGGACAGGGTCGTCCGCGGCGAGCCTGCCGCGGTTTCGCGGCCGGAGCCCGTCCCGGCGCCCCCGCGCGAGACGGTGCAGCCGCCGACCCCCAGCCCGGGACCCGAGAGGCCGGCAGCACGGAAGGACGAGCACCCGGCGCGGACGAGCGCGGAGAAGAAGGCCCAGTACCTGCGGGTCGACTTCTCGAAGGTCGACCAGGTGATGAACCTGGTGGGCGACCTGTTCATCAACAAGATCAAGCTGCACCAGGGCGTCGACGCCCTCGACGGCCTCCAGCTCCAGGTGATCAGGCTCCAGCACCTGCTCGCGCAGCAGGGCGAGGGCGCCGCGGAAGGCGTGAACCTCGACGAGGAGGAGGCCAGGAAGCTCCTGAGCGGCATCTCCGAGCTCTCATCGGACATCGAGGGGCTCGCTGACAGGCTGACCGCCGCGACCGGCGAGGCGGACATGATCTCCAGCGACCTGCACGACCAGATCATGATCATGCGCATGGTTCCCATGGACTCGATCCTGGGACGGCTCGGACGCGTCGTCTTCGACGCGGTGCAGAAGGAGAGCAGGGGCCGACCCGGCTTCAAGAGGGCACGCCTCGACGTGGAGGGCTCGGACGCCGAGATCGACAAGGTGATCGCCGGGATGCTCGAGGTGCCGCTCGTCCACATCGTGCGCAACGCCGTTGCCCACGGGATCGAACCGGCCGAGGACCGCGCTGCGGCGGACAAGCCTCCGGAGGGCCGCGTCCTCATCAAGGCGGGTCAGAAGGGAGGCAACTTCGTCATCGATGTCAGCGACGACGGTCGCGGGATCCTTCCGGATCAGGTGGCGCGCGCCGCTCTCGAGAAGGGGATCGTCGCGGAGGAGGAGATCGAGGGAATGAGCGAGAAGGAGATCCTGTCGCTCATCTTCAAGCCCGGCTTCACCACGGCGGCGACGGCGGACGACCTCAAGGGCCGCGGCGTGGGACTCGACGAGGTGGTGAGCAAGATCAGCGCGATCAAGGGATCCATCAACGTGGATTCGGAGCCCGGGCGCGGCACGCACGTCACGCTCTCTCTTCCCCTCACGCTCGCGATCAACACGGTGCTCGTCAGCGAGGTGGGCGGAGAGACGCTGGCGATCCCGATGGCGGCCGTCGAGCGCGTGGTGAGCGTCGAGGAGTCGGAGGTGGAGAGGATGGGCTCAACCGAGGTCTTCACGCTCCTCGAGAAGACCGTCCCGCTCGTGCGAGCGGACGACATGCTGGCGCTCGACAGGCCCCGCTCGCAGCGGCCGGACGAGATCTACGTGGTTGTGATGCAGGTGGGAGAGCGGCGCTTCGGTCTTGCCATGGACAGGATGCACGGAAAGCAGGACGTGGTGGTCAAGAGCCTCGGGACCCTGCTCGGCGAGGTTCCCCTCGTGGCCGGGGCCACCCTGCTCGGCGAGAAGTGCATCCTGATCCTCGACCCCGTGGACATCGCGGCGCGCATCGGCAAGGGAGCAGCGCCCCGGCGCAAAACCACGAAGCCTCCCCATGAGAGAATCCGGCCCCGGCTCCTGCTCGTGGACGACGAGACCACCGCACGCATCGGGCTGAGGCGGATCTTCGAGGAGGCGGGCCTCGAGGTCGTCGAGGCGAGCGACGGCGCCGAGGCGCTGGAGATGGCCTCGGCGTCGCACTTCCAGATGGTGAGCACGGACGTGGTCATGCCGCGCATGGACGGATACGAGCTGACCAGGAGGCTCCGCCAGATGGACCAGTACCGCAACGTGCCGATCATCATGATCTCGAGCAAGGGCGAGGACGTGGACAAGCGAGCCGGCTTCGACGCCGGCGTGGATCACTACGTGGTCAAGCCCGTGGAGCGGAGCGCGCTCCTGGAGCTGATAGGCGAGGTGAGGCTGTGAGCGTGCTGTTCGTCTACCGCCGGCAGCCCCTGGCCATGGTGGCCGTGCGCGCGGCCGAGGCCGCGGGCACGCCGATCACGTGCGCGTCCGTCCGTGACTGCACGACCCGGAACATGGAAGCCGACGTCGTGATCGTGCCGCTCGAGGACCTTGCCGCCCTGCAGGAAAGAGGCCTGCCCACGTCAGCGAGGCTCGTCGTCTACGGACGCGACATCGACAAGCACGCGGCCGGTCTGCCCGATTGCGCTGAGCCGCTCGAGTCGCCCTTCAGGGTCTCCGAGCTTGCCGCGATCCTGGAGCGGCCCGGGGCCTCCGGCGGCGAGCCCGCGTCCGGGATGACCACGACTGCACCGGGCGACGAGGGGCGAGGCGGGTACAGGATCCTGGTCGCGGATGACGACGTGGTGATCCGCCGCATCTACACGAACGTTCTCGGCGAGGCGGGTTACACCGTGCTCACCGGAGTGGACGGCGAGGACGCCTGGGAGAAGCTGCCCTCGTTCGGCCCGGACCTGGTGATCAGCGACGTGGAGATGCCGCGGCTGGACGGATACGGACTGTGCAAGAGGATCAAGGAGCATCCACAGTGGGCCCAGACGCCCGTCATCATCTGCTCGAGCCTCTCGCAGGGCCGGGACGTGGTGCGCGCCTTCGAGTCGGGCTCGGACGACTATCTCATCAAGCCCATCCACGAGGACGAGCTTCTCTCGCGCGTCACGGAGCTCCTGGCGTCCATCGAGCAGGGCGGACGCGAGCACATCATGGTGGTGGACGACTCGAAGATCATACGCAACCTCATCCGCGGGGGACTGAGCAAGCAGGGCTTCGAGATCACGACCGCCGTGGACGGGCAGGATGCGCTCGAGCAGATCGCGGACATGGACCCTCCCCCGGCCGTCATCATCTCGGACTTCGAGATGCCCCGGATGGGTGGGTTCGATCTCGGGATGGCGCTCAGGAGCGACGAGCGGACCCGCCACGTCCCGCTGATCATGATGAGCGCCCGCGACGACACGCGCAACCGCAAGCTCATGAAGGCCGCGGGCGCCGTGGGCTTCCTCGGCAAGCCGTTCGAGCCGGACAAGATGGTCGCCATCGTCGAGCGCGTGCTCGGCGAGCAGAGGCTGAGGGCCGAGCAGGCCCGCATCCGCGAGCTCATCGCCGACGACGCCATGGCGCAGATGATGCGCGACGTGAGGCTGGGCAAGCGTAGCGTGGCGAAGACGGAGGAGATGACGCTGCTGTTCTCGGACCTCAAGGGCTTCTCCACCATGTGCTCGCAGCTCTCCGCCCCCGAGGTCGTCGACCTGCTCAACGGCTACTTCGACGCCATGATCCCGCCCATCCGCGAGGCCGAGGGCGACGTGGACAAGTTCATCGGAGACGCCATCATGGCGCGGTTCCGGGATCCCGACGACGGCGTCGAACGCGAGCCGGGGCCCCTGCGGGCGATCCGGGCAGGACTGGGAATGCTCGAGGCTCTCAGGAAGTACAACGAGGGTCTGCCCGGGGACCACGAGCTGCACATGCGCATCGGCATCAACCACGGTGAGGTGGTCCTGGGAGCCATCGGGG
>JAFDER010000397.1 GCA_019310245.1 Deltaproteobacteria bacterium | reverse complement strand
CAGAGGCTGCTCGCGTACTTCTCATCGATCTATGGCAAGTACGACGCCCTGATCGAGGGTCTTCTCGAGACGGCCAAGAAGGAGGGCGACGTCAGGCCCGACCTGGACAGCCGCGTGGTCGCGGCCGCCATCGTCGTCATGATGGACGCCATGTTCATCCAGATCTACTTCGGGCTCGTGGAGGACGATCCCGCACGCCTTGCCGAGGGCATCATCTCGGTCATGAGGAACGGCTACCTGGCACGGCCCGGGAGCGAGGGAGGAGAGCGATGAGAGAGCGGTTCTTTGCATGGCTGGCCAGGGTCGCCACGCGCAGGCCCTGGACCGTGCTTCTCATCTCGCTGATCGTGTTCATCGTGGGTGCCGGATTCGCCACCCTGGCCGAGCCCAAGCTGTCCTGGATGGATCTGCTGCCGCAGGACGAGCCCAAGGTCATGGAGTTTTCCGAGATCCTCGACACGTTCGGTTCCACCGAGGTCACCCTGGCCTCCATCGAGGGGCCGGATCCCGAGGAGCTCGTCGAGTTCGCCACCGAGTTCGAGAAACAGGTGATGGCACTCGAGGACGAGCAGGGAGAGAAGCTCATCCAGCGGGTGACGTGGCGCGAGGACGTGGACTTCGTGCTCGATCACGGCCTCATGCTTGCCAAGGCCCGGGACCTCGAGCGCATGGCCGAATCCGGGATGTGGGACGCTCCCGGGCTCCTGCCCCTGGTCGACGCCCAGAACCGCGACTTCAAGAAGGAGTACGTGGATGATGCGGGCGATAGCCTCGAGAAGAAGGAGGGTGACGCCGCACGGGCCATCGACACGATGTGGTGGCTGCCCCGATCGCTGCGCTGGTTCCTCGAGAACCAGGACAGGACGGACGACGAGCTCGAGCCCGTGCTGAGGCAGAACGCGCGGCGGAGCGTGATCGGCGACGAGCGCTACTTCTCCGACGACCGCTCCATCCTGATCATGCAGATCCAGCCCATGTTCAGCTCCCAGGAGGCGGAGGTCTCCATCGTCACGATCCAGGACATCCGCGACATCTTCGACGGACTGATGGGGAAGCATCCCGCAATCGCGGCCAACTACCCCGGTCCCTGGACCGAGAAGACCATGTGGGGCACGCCCGAGCCCTACATCACGCCCGAGGACAGGGTCGATAGCGGCACGGGGATCACGGGCTGGCACCAGTACTACTACGACGAGACCATGACCGCGTTCCACGATTTCGGCCTGGGCATGATCGCCGCCTTCCTGCTCGTCATGGCTCTCTTCGTCTTGGCGTTCAGGATGTGGACCTCGCCCCTCCTGGCCATGATCGTGCTCGTCATGTCCATCGTCCTGGGCATGGGGGTCGTGGGGGCGGTGCTGGGCGAGCTGACCATGATGGCCATGATGTTCCCCATCGTCGTTCTGGGGCTGGGCGTGGATTACGCGATCCACATCGTCGGCGAGTTCACGAAGCGCAGGAACGAGGGCGAGTCCGTGGATGACGCCCTGACCAACGCGCTCGCAAGCACGGGCAAGGGCATCCTCACCGGCGGCCTCACCACGGCCGTGGCCTTCCTCGCGCTCGCCTTCACGAGCTTCAGGGGCCTCTCCGACTTCGGCATCAGCGCCGGCGCCGGCGTTCTGTGCACGCTGCTCACGTCGTTCCTCGTGCTGCCCGCCTCCCTTGTCGTGATCCACAGGTGGCGGGAGAAGAGGCTCGTCAAGAAGGGCAAGACGGACAAGGGCGGGCGCTTCTTCCTCGACTTCGCCGTGCTTCGCGTGACCGGGACCTGGGCTTACAGGTACTGGCCGGTGACGCTCGTCGTCGTGGCCGCGGTCACGGTCTTCATGGGCATGAATGCCGGCAAGGTGGGCTGGGCCAAGGACATGCTGAGCATCGAGGCCGAGCGGCTGGCCTCTCTCGAGCTCAACAAGGTCCTCGAGAACCGCTTCTACATCCACCCGGACACGTCCATGGTGACCGCGGGCAGCCTGGAAGAGGCCGACGAGCTCGCCGAGAAGCTCGAGGACCTCTCCACGGTCAGGATGGTCGAGTCCATCACGATGCTCGTGCCCCCCGTCGCCAAGCAGGAGAAGCGCTCTCCCCTGGTCGCCGGGATCCGGGAGGCCATCGATGAGTGGGGGGATCCGGACCCGTTCGACGAGGACTCCGCGCAGAGCTTTCTGGGGGCCCTCTACCAGATGGACTGCAACGTGATCACGATGCGAAAGAGCGCCTTCATGAGCGGCATGGACCGCCTCTACGACATGACCGACCGCATCGTGCCCGAGGGCGAGACCTGCGTCAGGCGCGTCGAGGGCCAGCCCCGGCCCGAGGGGGGGTGGCCCCGCATCGCCGCATCGGACGACGTCAAGTTCATCTCCAAGTGGCTCAAGGGGCACGAGAGCGTGGCCCCTGCGGTGCTCGATCGCTTCCAGTCCCTGTTCGAGCCCCACATGCGCGAGGCCTTCCAGCGCTCCGCCAATCCCGAGATGATCACGCTCGACATGCTGCCGCCCGCAACGCGGGAGCGATACACGTCGACCGACGGTAAGCGCTACCTCTTGACCGTGTATCCCAGGGGGGACGTCTGGAACGAGGAGTACCAGAGCCGGTTCATGCCTCAGCTCGAGTCCGTCTCCGAGAGGATCACGGGCACCCCGCAGCTGTTCGTCACGACGGTCGAGCGGGGAGGACGCGAGGGCCGCAAGGCCACTCTCCTGTGCTTTCTCGTGATCCTCGTGCTCCTGCTCCTCGACTTCTGGGGCCTGAAGTGGAGCGGGCGCGCACTCGGAAGAGGCGTGCTCGCGGGCATGCTCGCCCTGGTTCCGCTCGTCATCGGAGGGGTGTGGATGATCGGCTTCATGAACCTGGCGGGCATGGAGCTGAACATGGTCAACATCATCGCGCTCCCGCTCCTGCTCGGCATCGGGATCGACGACGCCGTCCACATCGTGCACCGCTACCGTCACGAGGGCACCGGGAGCGTCCCGCGCGTGCTGGGCACCACGGGTCGAGCCGTGCTCCTGACCTCGCTGACCACGATCGCCGCCTTCGGCTCGTTCGCCCTGGGCCTGTACCAGGGATTCGTCTCCATGGGAATCATCCTGGCCGTGGGCATCGGGATCTGCTTCTTGCTGTCGGTCTACCTCATCCCGGCGCTCATCCGGATCGTGGAGCTTTTCAAGGTGGAGCTCTGATGCGCAGCCTCCTCCTCGCGGCCCTCGTGCTCGCGGCAGCACCGGCGCTCGCCGAGGAGGAGGAGTGGGACGACGTGGCCGACGAGGAGTGGGACGACGAGGCGGAAGAGGAGGAGGGCAACTTTGCGCTCACGGACTGGATCGGGGATCATCTGAGCTTCGGCGGCTACTACGAGAACCAGTTCTCGATCTTCGCCCTGCCGCGGCACACGGCGGACCCCGGCGGCTGGAGCGTGGACGTCATGGACGTGAACAAGCTCAGGCTCGATCTCCAGGCCCGGCCCCTGGAGGGGTTCTCGGCGGACGCGGACGTGGTCCTGCGTTCGTTCCACGGCACCACGAAGTTCCACCTCGTCGACATGCTCCCCAGGAAGTTCGAGGCCGACATCGCGATCATCGAGGCCATCGATCCGTCACTCGTGATCTACCGCCTCGAGAACGAGATCTACCTGGACAACGCCTACCTCACGGCGCATGTACGCAGCGTCCGCCTGCGCGTCGGCAAGCAGCAGATCCGGTTCGGCTCGGGGTATCTCTGG
>JAFDER010000396.1 GCA_019310245.1 Deltaproteobacteria bacterium | reverse complement strand
ACCAAGTTCGGCAGTCCCATCGCCGGCCCCAACACCGTGTTCATCAAGGGGAGGATCTCGATATGACGGCGCGCGGAGAGATGACGAAGCTCGTGATCGCGGTCCTCGTGCTCGCGGTCTCGGGCTGCTTTGCGGGCAAGGGCGAGCACTGCAACCTCGACTCGGACTGCCGGGGCGGGCTCCTCTGCTTCCAGTACACGAACACGTGCGAGACCCCCTGCACGAACTCGTCGGACTGCGGCGAGGGGCTCGTCTGCCTGTGCGAGCTCGACCGCGAGTGCCCGGAGGTGGACGAGGACACGGAGCTCGACGACGTCCAGGGAGGCGCCTGCCTGCCTGACCCGTCCACGGACGCGGACACGGACGCCGACGCCGCGCCGGACGCCCCGCCCGACGCCACGGACGTTGCGGGCGACCCCGACGCTCTCGACGTGGAGACTCCCGACCTCGCCGACGTGGACTGCGGACACGATGGCGCGCCCGACGTCCTGCCCGACGGCGCCTGCGTCGAGCCGAGCGCGTTCGTCGATCCCGTGCTCTACATGAGGAGCTTCAGCCTGGGCGAGGACGGGCATCCGGGCTCCGGCCTGGACCTGGACGGCAACCCGTCCACGTGCTCGCCGTCGAGCAACTGCTCCGGCGGCATCGACAACGGGTTCTACGGCCTCGGCTCTCTGGCGAACGCGTACCTGCCCGGCGGGGCCAACGGCGCGGAGACGCACATCGTCGTGGATCTCGCCGGCTACTCCGAGACGGGGTGCCCCTTTGCCATGAACTTCTTCGCCGGCACGCTCACCACCTCCTACCCCTCGGACTGCGAGTCCGAGCCCGTGCCCGTGGACTGCTGCCCGGCCTCCATCGAGTGCGACTTCACGGTCCCGGCCGGGAACTTCGATGCGGACTGCCGGGCGGTCTCGACGATGGGCGGCATGTGGGTCGTGGGCACCGACTTCAGGGGCGGGCCCATCCCGGGCGTCTACTACCTCATGCTCTCGGTGGTGGGCCTCGACCTCCTCACGCCCGTGCACGAGGCCCGGATGGTGGGCACGGTCACGACCGCCGGGGGAGTCCCGAGCCGGCTGCAGGGCATCATCGGCGGCTACATCCGCGAGGACGAGTACCTCGCCGCGTTCGAGGCCATCCACGCGGATGACTACCCGTTCCCGGGCAAGGAGGCGGTCATCCAGCTCATGCGTGACCTCTACGACGCGGATCTCATCCACAACGACAGGGACCTGGACGGGGACACCGTCCTCGACGCCGGATCGGTTGGTATCATCATAGACGCCGACATCGCCACCATATCGGGTGTGAGCGGGTGATCGGATCAGCGAGGAGGAACGACATGAAGGGTTTCAAGAGGACGATCGCCGTGCTCGCCGTGCTGGCCCTGGCGGCTTGCGGCAACGACGGCGGCAACGACAGCGACACGGCCACGGACGAGGGCGCCGAGGTTGCGGACGACGGCCTGGAGGTGGTGGTGGAGCCCGCCGAGGACACGGCCGGGGATCCCGCGGGCGATCCCGGCACGGATCCCGAGGAGGAGATCCCGGCCGGGCCGTGCGGCAACGGCACGCTGGACTCCGGAGAGGTCTGCGACGACGGCAACTCGGGCACCGAGTTCTGCGACACGACCTCGGATGGAGCGTGCCTGTCGGACTGCTCGCTCCTCAACGGCACCTGCGGCAACACCACGACGGACGACGGCGAGCAGTGCGACGACGGCAACGACGACAGCTTCGACGGCTGCACCACGTCCTGCACCACCAATGACACGAGCTTCGGCGATCCGTGCCGGTGCACGGGCGGCGACTGCTCGGCCCTGGACTTCACGGCCGGCACCATCGTGGGCTGCGAAGGCCTCGCGCCCTTCGCCGACTCGAGCCGCACGCTCGCCTGCATGCGCTCGGTCGTGGACACGACCTACGGCGTCACGGTCTACGGCGCGAACGGCGCATGCATGCTCATGGCCATGGGATGCGAGGGGATCGGCTGCGGCCTCGTGCCCACCACGGGCGACGTGGACACGATCACCTGCCCCGCGGGATCGGCGCTGAGCACGGACGTGAGGACCGAGCTGGGCGGAGTCATCACCATCACGACCAAGACCTGCCACCAGACCTGCGACACGCAGGCGGGCTGCCGCTGGAACGAGACGGAGCCCTCGGGCTCGCCGTTCGAGGGCGATTGCGGCCAGTGGACATGCCTGCCCGGCGGCGACGGCGGCGAGACCATCTGCCTGGACCCGCGCAACGACGGCTGATTCGGAATAGCGTGGAATAGCGTGGGGAGCGTGGGGTCAGACCCCTGTGCCTGAGGCGTGCGGATTCGCCCGCACGTCGCCGATTGGAATTCAGTGAAGCCTTCCATCCAGTAGGATCTGCGCAGACCAGCTAGTATCAACCCACATCGAAGGGGGCCAGCATGACTCTGTTGCGCAGAACCGGTCTGATGCTCGCACTCGCGGCCGTCGCATCCTGGACGGCCGCCTGCGGAGGCAAGACGAACAAGCAGGGCGACGGTGACACGGATGCCGACGAGGACATGGAGGAGGTCACCGGCGACGTCGACACGGACATGCCGGCGGACGGAGAGGACGACGTCGTGCCGGACGGCGAGGATGACGTCCCCACGGGCTGCGGCGACGGCAACACCGACAGCGGGGAGGAGTGCGACGACGGGACGGGCAACTCGGACACAACGCCCAACGCCTGTCGCACGGACTGCACCCTGCCCGTGTGCGGCGACGGCGTGGCGGACAACCTCTACAGCGAGGACTGCGACGACGCCAACACGGACGACACGGACGCGTGCCTGACCACCTGCGAGGACGCCTCCTGCGGGGACGGCCACGTGTGGAGCGGGACCGAGGAGTGCGACGACGGGACGGCCAACTCGGACACGACGCCCGACGCCTGCCGGACCGACTGCACGGATGCGGGCTGCGGGGACGGGATCGTCGACGGAGGCGAGGACTGCGACGACGAGAACCTCATCGACACGGACGACTGCCTGTCCACGTGCCTCGACCCGTCCTGCGGGGACGGCCACGTGTGGGCCGGCCACGAGGAGTGCGACGACGGGACGGCCAACTCGGACACGACACCCGACGCCTGCCGGACCACCTGCGAGGACGCCTCCTGCGGCGACACGGTCACGGACACGGGCGAGGAGTGCGACGACGGCAACACGAGCAACAACGACGCCTGCCTCGACACCTGCGAGGACGCCTCCTGCGGCGACGGCTTCGTGCACACGGGCGTGGAGGAGTGCGACGACGGGACCGCCAACTCGGACACGACGCCCGACGCTTGCCGGACCACCTGCGACAATCCTTCCTGCGGCGACTCCGTGACCGACACGGGGGAGGCGTGCGACGACGGCAACACGATCGACACCGACGAGTGCCGCAACGACTGCTCCAGGCCGGGCTGCGGCGATGGGATCCTGGACTCGGGCGAGGAGTGCGACGACGGGGACACGGACAACACGGACGACTGCCTCGACACGTGCCTCGACGCCTCCTGCGGCGACGGCTACGAGTGGGCCGGGGTGGAGGAGTGCGACGACGGGGACACGGACAACACGGACGACTGCCTCGACACATGCCTCGACGCGTCCTGCGGCGACGGCTACGAGTGGGCCGGCGTGGAGGAGTGCGACGACGGGGACACGGACAACACGGACGACTGCCTCGACACCTGCCTCGACGCCTCCTGCGGCGATGGG
>JAFDER010000395.1 GCA_019310245.1 Deltaproteobacteria bacterium | reverse complement strand
TTCGTCGTCCGAGCGTTCGTCAGGCTCAAGGAGGTCCTTTCCGTCTATAGGGAGCTGGAGAACCGTGTCGCACGGCTCGAGGGATCCAGCAAGGAGCAGAGGGAGGCCGTGGAAACGGTGATCCAGCTCCTAGAGCAGCTTCGCAATGAAGGTCACAGTTCGACTGCTCACCGGATCGGTTTCCACTCTCACGGGGAGAGGAACGACGAGCCGTGACCCTGTGGTCGGGGCCATGACGAACGTCATCGCGTCGCCCATTCCCCTGATCGAAGGTGCTTCCAGGATGGCGCCAGCTAGGTCAGTCCAGCATCTTGCGCAGATCGGCAGGCAACCGATCAGAACCTAGTGGACGGGGACATCTCCGGCCTGCGCGGGAGCCTCGTCGTCTCCGATGTCGTGGGAGTTGCCGTATCCGAGCCGGCCGAGCGCGCCGTCACCCCAGCATCGCACCACTCCCGACGCGAGCAGCGCGCAGGTGTGGTTGTTGCCCGCGGTGACCTGTGCGACAGGGCAGCCCACGTCCACGAAGCCAGCCGCGGCCGGCGACTCGTCGTCTCCGATGTCGTCCTGGCTCCCGTAGCCGAGCTTGCCGTGCTTGCCCATCCCCCAGCACTGCACCTTCCCGCTCTCGATGATCGCGCAGGTGTGGTCACGACCGGCCGCGATCTGAAGAGCCGGACCTGCAAGCTCCATCGCATTCGACTCACCTGGCGGCTCGTCATCGCCGATCTTGGGCGGCTTGTCCGACCCGAGCTGGTGGCCGTAGTTGTAGCCCCAGCACCGCACGCCTCCCCCCTCCAGGAGCACGCAGGTGTGCAGCGGACCTGTCGAGACCTGCAGGGCCCTCTCCTCGATGTCGATGTCGCCGGCCGAGGCTGGAGTCTCGTCGTCGCCGATGTCCTCCTTGTTTCCGTACCCCAGTTCGCCGTTGTAGGCCTTGCCCCAGCACCGCACCTTCCCGGTCGTGAGGAGCGCGCACGTTTGCCCCCCACCGGCGGCTATCTGGGCAACCTTGCCACCCACGTCTACGTCCCCCGCGCTGGCCGGAGTCTCGTCGTCACCGATGTTCCTGGTGTGGCCGTATCCGAGCTTGCCGTTCTTGCCCGAGCCCCAGCAGCGGACCGATCCCTGCTCGAGCAGGGCGCACGTGTGCACGAATCCCGTGGCGATCTGGACGACCTTCCCGCCCAGGTCCACGTCCCCGACGCTGGCCGGCGTCTCGTCGTCGCCGATGTTCTCCTTCGAGCCATATCCGAGCTGGCCCCTGGACGCGTCGCCCCAGCAGCGGACGACTCCCGACTCGAGCAGGGCGCAGGTGTGCGCTCCCCCGGTCGCGATCTGGACGACCTTGCCACCCACGTCCACGTCTCCGGCGTCGGCCGGCGTCTCGTCGTCGCCCATGTGCTCCTGGTTGCCGTACCCGAGCATGCCGTACGTGCCGCTGCCCCAGCACCGCACCTTCCCGTTCTCGAGCAGCGCGCACGAGTGGGCGTCTCCCACGGCCACCTGGATCACGCGCTTGTCGGTGCACTCGCACGTGTCCTGCCTCCCCGCGCACGCAGGAGCGATCTCGTAGGGAGGAAAGTACCCGACGGGCAGCAGATCGGCCTCCCCGCCCCCAGCTGCCCCCGATGGGTGCTCCTCGTGAGCCTGCGAGGCCGGCCCGGAGCAACCCATCAGCGCTGCACACATGCAGGCCAGGCAGGTGGATGCGGGCCTCATCAGAACAGCGTCCACGATGGGGACACAACACGTCAAGTGGTAAGGGGCGCTCTCCCCCTACCAGACGATCTTCACGTCGTACTCGCCCAGCCTCGCATCGGCACTGATGATGGACACCTTCTCCACCTGCGCCTGGGCCACGAGCAGCCTGTCGAACGGATCCCGGTGGTGCTTCGGCAGCTCGGCGACCCGGAACGCGTGGGAGTGCTCGACCGCGATGGGTGTGATCCTCTGCTCGCGGAGCTTGCGCGGAAGGTAGGAGCGCAGCGGTCCGGGAAGGGAGAGCTTGCCGAGGGAGATCTTCACGGCGAGCTCCCACGAGCTGGCTGCGCTCCACAGGAGAGTGCTCCTGCCGCTCGTGAACGTGCGCCGGGCTTTTCCCGAGAGCCGCTCGTCGTCCGTGAGCCACCACAGGAGCACGTGCGTGTCGATGAGGGCCCTCATCTGGTCTTGCCATCGAACATGTCCAGCAGGTCGTCGGGGAGGTCATCATCGAAGTCATCGCCGATCCGGATCTCCTCGCGGCCCGTGCCGGGCACCCGTGGAGGCTGTCCCTCATCGAACGGCAGGAGCCGGGCAACGGGCTTGCCGGCCCGGGCGATGACGATCTCCTCCCCCGCCTCAACGCGCTCGAGGAGCCGCGAAAGGTGGGTTTTCGCCTCGTGGACGTTGACCTTTGTCATGTCACCTTCCCCCCGAGAAAGAATAGACTTAGTCCATGACTTAGTCAACATGATCTGATCCCGCATGGCACTTCCCACCCCTGTATCGCCGCGGACTGCGTTCTTGTTTCCGTGATGGCGAAGGGGGAGGTCAGCCGCACTTGCCGGACTGGCACGTGAGCCCGGGCTCGCAGTCCGGGTCCATGGAGCAGGGCCCGTTCTTGCCGGACAGCTTGTCCGCGCAGATGCCCACGATGCACACGAACGGCACGGCGCAGTCCATGTCGCGCTGACACGACTGGCCCATTCCCAGCCCGTACGAGGCGCACGAGCCCTTCACGCACAGGTACGACTCGCAGTCCGAGTCGTACAGGCAGTGGCCGCCGTCCGGGATGAAGTCGTAGCGGCAGTTGCCGGCCAGGCACAGGTCCGTGGAGCAGTCCAGGTCGTCGCTGCAGGGCGCCCCGTCGGGCAGGAGGCTCATGGCGCACTTCTGCTTGACGCAGTACATGGGGGGCGCGCAGTGCGAGTCGTCGAAGCAGGTCTGTCCCATCTGGGCGTAGCTGTTGCCGCAGCGGTAGGCGTTGCACACGAGCGGCGGGTTGCAGTCCTCCTCGAACTCGCACACCTGACCCTGGCCGCCGTTGCCCAGGAACGCGCACGCGCCCTGCAGGCACACGGTGAGGTCGATGTTCGAGTCGCAGTCCATCGTGATCTTGCAGGGCTGGCCGACCTTGGCGAGATCCTTGGCGCACTTGTTGCCCACGCAGAAGTCGAAGTCGCCGCAGTCGGAGTCGAACAGGCACGGCTGGCCCAGGACGTAGCGCCTGACGCACCGGCCGTCCAGGCAGTCGAGCCCGTACGTGCACTCCTCCGGCATGCCGCACGCCGAGCCGAGCGCCTTGCCGGACGCGGACTGGCAGAAGCTCTTGTGGCACCTCTTGCCCTGGGAGCAGTCGGCATCGATCATGCAGCCCGGCATCGGAGGCGGCGAGTAGCCGATCCCCGTCGGGGGCTGCGGGAAAGGGGTCCCCTCGAGGGTGCCGATGAGCCCGGGCGTCCCGCCCACGCACTTGCCGCTTTCGCACTTGCCTCCGGGGCCGCACTGGGCGTCGGACCGGCATCCCGCGGCGTCCACGACGCGCGGCTGGACGCATTTGCCCTGCGCGCAGGTCAGCCCGGGTGCGCAGTCGGCGTTCGTGGCGCACTGGCCGGACGCCATGGGCGCGGGAGCGACGGCCGGCCGGGGCTCCTCGACCGCCTTTGGGCCGCACGTGATCGTCAGGGCTGCGGCCCCGGCTGCCAGGATTCTGTGGATCCGCATCATTCCTCCGCTGTCAGTACTGCAG
>JAFDER010000072.1 GCA_019310245.1 Deltaproteobacteria bacterium | reverse complement strand
AACTACGATACTAATGACGCGGTTTTGCCGTGTCAACCCGGCCCCTCTGCGGAGCTCCCCTCAGGGGAGAGAGATGTATACATACATAGCCAGATGGTGTCAAGACAATAGGGATGCCCCGGCCATCATTTCTGCATCTCCACCTTCAGGGTGGCCGGAAGGGCCTCGTTTCGCACGGCCACGAGACGGGCAACCTCCTGCGCCATGGTGGTGAAGGCCCGGCCCGCGGGCGAGTCCGGGGCGCTCGTCACCACGGGCTCTCCGCTGTCGCCGGAGGCGCGGACCCCGAGCCCCAGGGGCACCTCGGCGATGAGCGGGACACCCTGCTCATCGGCCATCCTGCGCCCACCGCCGTGATCGAAGATCTCCTCCCTGTGCCCGCACTCCGGGCACGTGTAGTAACTCATGTTCTCGACGATCCCGAGCACCGGGACCTCGACCTTCTCGAACATCCGCATGCCCCTGCGCACGTCCGCAAGCGCGATGTCCTGGGGCGTCGTGACCATCACGACGCCCGTCACCGCCACGGTCTGCACCAGCGTCAGCGGGATGTCTCCCGTGCCCGGCGGCATGTCGAAGACCAGGTAGTCGAGCTCGCCCCAGTCCACGTCGGAGATGAACTGCTTCAGCGCACCCGAGGCGAGCGGCCCGCGCCACACGACAGCCGCGTCCGGCTCCGTGAGAAGGCCGATGCTGATGACCTTGATGCCCTTCGTTTCGACAGGCAGGATGCGGCCCCTCCTGCCCATCATCGGACCCTTCTTGATCCCGAGAAGAAGCGGCGCGCTCGGACCGTAGATGTCCGCGTCACACAGCCCGACCTTGGCACCGAAGCCGGCGAGCGAGACCGCGAGGTTGACGGCCACCGTTGACTTGCCGACTCCGCCCTTGGCGCTCGCCACGGCGATGATGTTCTTGACGTCTCCTCCGATCTCCACATCGCCGATGACCCCGCCGGGGCCGTGCCTCACGCGCGAGGTCATGTTCACCTCGACGCGGCCGACGCCCGGGATGGCCGCCCTGACCGCCTCCTCGGCCTGCCGCTTGAACTGGTCCTTGACGGGACAGGCCGGCGTGGTCAGCTCGATGGTGAAGCTCACGTCGCCTCCGGATATCACCATGTCGCGCACGAATCCCAGATCCACGATGTCGCGGTTGAAGTCCGGATCCTTGACCTCGCGCAGCGCCGCGTAAACTGCGCCCTTGTCGATCGAAGCCTCGTCGTTCATCTCGTTCTCCTGCCTTCAAGCGGGGCCTGCGGCACCGCATCATCGTGCTCATAAACCATGCGGAAGGGGCCGTCCACCCCCCCACGCTGCAGCCCGGGCGCGGAGCTCAGCGCTTTGCCACGTGGCGGCGCGCGAAGCGGCGGGCGGCCTCCACCAGCCCTCCTCCCTGCCCCAGAACCCTCTCGTAGGCCCAGACGAGCCCCCTGGCGCCGATGCGGCTCTCGAGCGCCCTGTCGAAGTACATGAGCGGCTCTCCGGGATCCTGCTCGAACAGACCAACCTTCACGGCGGGGATGAAGGTCCTTCTCAGCTGGCAAAAGACCGACGCGTCGCCGAGCCCCAGCGCGAGGCCGACGTCCTCGGGAACGGCGGGCACGCCGGTGGCCTCCGTCATGCCGGCCGCCATCTCGACCCTCAGACCTGCCGGTCCCTCGTGCCGACCGGCCAGGACGACGAGCCCCGGCTCCAGTTCGGCGACGAGGCGGACCGCGTCGAGAAGCCCCAGCCGTCCATCCTCACGGTCGCGGCCCTGCGCGCTCTCCCCGTCCCGGGCAAAGGAGGCGAGCTCGAGCGTCCCGGGCGGCTCGGTCCGGAGCACGAGCGCGACGGGGCGCCTCTGTTTTCCGGTGCCGCGCAGGTCGGCCTCGGCCTCGAGCATGACGAGGCAGAGCCGGCCGTCGAGGAACACCTTGAGCCCGGCGAGGCCTCTCGATCCGGCTGACCCGCCGCCGGTGCGAGCCAGGGGAACAAACAGGATCTCGCCGCGCGATGATCCGACGCAGTGGCGCAGACCCGGGTGCATGATGTTCACCACGCCGATCGCCTCCTGGAAGGCACTCGCGATCCAGCTTCCGTACTTGACGAAGGCCGGATACGTCATGAGCAGGTCGACCCGCTCCGCACCGGGATCCCTCTTGCGCAGGCGCTTGACCAGCTCGAGCAGCTCCTCCAGATCGCCCGTCTTGCCGGCCTCCGGGCCCGTGATCACGACGGAGCTGAACTCGGCCGGTGAAAGTCCCTCGCTCTCGAGCCCCCTGACGAAGCCCGGCCCGGGGTCGACGACGATGCCCCTGCCATCGTGGACGAGGAGGTAGCCGGCACCGCCGACGGCCCGGCTCCGACCCGTGGCGCGTCCGCGGCCCACGACGACGAGCACGGAGGGAAAGTCGTCCGGGAAGGCCCTTTGCGGACCGTCGATCCTTCCCGTCTCGTCTCCGGACGCCGGACCCGCAGCGAACAGCTTCTCCTCGTGATGGATGCAGAACCTGACCAGCCTGTCGATGAGCACCGCCGAGCTCGTCGCCCCACCGCTGGCCACGCCTGCCAGATAGTCGAGCTTGAACGCGGCGAGATCCGCTGCCCATGTCTCCGAGGGGCGGGCCGCATCCACGCACAGCTCGTACGCCGTGCGGGCAAGCAGGGGCTCTGCCATGGCCTCGAGGACCTGTCCCTTTGCGAGCAGAGCCGCGCCGTCGCGGGGCTCCCCGATCAGGACCAACTCGAGGTCCTCGAGCGCCTCCTCGTGCCGGCCGAGGTTCGACAGCGCCGCCGCTCTGCCCCTGAGCGCGACGGATTCGCCTGGGACCATCTCGACGACGCGCGAGAAGGAGGCCAGGGCGCCCTCGTGATCCTCGAGCCTGCCCAGGCACGTGCCCATGTGCCGCATCGACAGCCAGTCGTCCGGATCCGCTCCGAGGGCGCGTTCGAAGTCCACGGCCGCCGCCCTGTGACGGCCGGACTCGGTCAGGGCCACTCCCCTGACCCTGAGGGCGGAGGCATCGTCCGGCTTCACGACCAGGGCACGGTCGAGGCTCCGGACCGCATCATCGAAGCGGCGGAGCTTGGTCAGCGCGATCGCCTTGCACCTCAGGGCATGAGTGTCCTCGGGGTTGACGGACACGGCCCTGTCGAACGCCTGGATCGCATCGACCTCGCGGCCCATCTCGCTCAGGCAGATCCCCTTCTGCCTGAGGACGCGATCATCGTCCGGGTTCGCATCGAGCAGGGCGTCGAAGCAGGCCAGGGCCTCGGAGTGCCGCCCGACCTTCTGCAGGATGATCCCCCTGTGCAGCAGGGTCCGGGCGTCGCCGGGCAAGCCCTCGAGGCACGCGTCGAGGCTCGCCAGGGCCTCCTCGAGCCGGCCTGTGGTGGCCAGCACGATCCCGCGGCTCCTGAGCAGGTAGGGATCCCCGGCGGCGAGGCCCAGTCCCCTGTCGAAGCACGCGAGCGCTTCCTCGAAGCGTCCGCGATCGGCCTCGGCGATGCCCGCCTCCCGCCACAGCCCCGGCAAATGCGACCCGACCTCGAGTGCCGCCCTGAAGTCGCGGACGGCCTCGTCGATCCTGCCCATGCGCACGAGCAGCGCTCCCCTGGCCCTCAAGGCCTCAACGTTGCGCGGGCGATTGTCGATCACGCGCGTGAGCACCCTGAGGGCGTCCTCGTGCTCGCCGGCCTTCGCGAGCACGACACCGATCTCGCGCGAGCACGTACTCTCTCCGATGCCCTTCTCCAGAGCTTGGTGCAGGGCCTCCAGGGCCTCGTCGAAGCGCCCCATGTCCCCGAGCAGTACGCCCTTGTAGAGGAGGGACTCTGCGTCGGTCTCCTCGATGACCAGCGCCTGTTCGTAGCACGTGAGCGCGTCGCGGCCGCTGCCCATGGACGCGAGGCACACGCCCTTCGAGCGCCATGTGTGGAAGTCGACGGGGTTGAGGGAGAGAACCCGGTCGAAGCACGCGAGCGCCTCCGGCTCCTGCCCCATCCCGGCGAGCACCACCCCCTTGCGCCTCAGCGTCCTGTGATCGTTGCCGTCGAGCGAGAGGGCGCGGTCCAGGCAGGCGAGCGCCTCGTCGTGCCGGCCCTGCTCCGAGAGGACCACGCCCAGGTTCCTCAGGGCCGGCACGTCGGCGGGATGGATGGCGAGGGCCCGGCGCAGGCTCTCGCGCGCCTCGGCCCACCGCCCCAGGGCGGCCAGCGTGACGCCCTGATTCCTCAGAGCGTCGGCATCCCTGGAACGCAAACGCAGTGCGGTATCGAAGCACACGAGGGCTTCCTCGTGCCTGGCGAGCTTGCCCAGGCTCACGCCCTTCTGCCGATGGGTCGAGGCCGCGTCCGGACGGAGCTTGACCGCCCTGTTGAAGCACTCGATGGCCTCGATCTCGCGCCCCTGCTTGCTCAGGGTCACGCCCTTGAACCTCAGCGTGCGCTCGTCGCGCGGATTGTTCAGGAGGACAACCTCGTAGCATCCGAGGGCGGCCTCGAACATCCCGAGCCGGCTCAGCACGCTGCCCTTGCCCCTGAGGCTCTCGGGATCCTCGGGCTCGATATCGAGCGCCCTGTCGTACAGGGCGAGAGCCTTCTCCAGCTGGCCGGAGCGGATCAGGCCCTTGGCCTGCAGCCTGAGGGCGGTGCAGGAGCCCTGCCCGCGGGAACCTGCAGGCCTTCTATTCGCCCGTGACATGACCGCAGGAGGATACAGATGAGAGAGGATAATTCAACACCAACCCCCCGGTGCCCTCGAACACCGACCGGTTTGAAACCTGGCTGCAATCCCGGGATTTCGCTGAAGGCCCCAGACCGATCGGCGTTCTAGTGCGTGATCTCGATGACGTCTCCCTCCTCGAGCACATAGTCCCTCGAGACACGCTGGCCATCGAACCCGCTCCTGCCCCACACCCGAGCGAACTTGAAGTGCCTGATCACGTCCTTGTGGATCTGCCCGGCGAAGTCCGTCACGGTCTGGCCCTTCCTCAGAACGAACGGTGTGGCCTCCGGCTTCTTGCCCCTGAGCTTGGAGTACACCCTGACGAGCCCGAGCAGGTCGTAGAGCGCCCGGCCCAGCCCATCAAGCCCCTCGCCCGTCCACGCGCTCACGGCGTGGATCGTCCACGCGCCGTCCACCTCCTCGCGCACGAGCGCCAGCACATCGCGGGCATCCTCCCCGTCGAGCCGGTTCGCCACCACGAGCGCGGGCAGGTGGCGAACGGGCGGGGCGTCCTCGTGCCCTGGCTCGAGCCCCGGCACCAGGATCACTTTTCTTTCCTCGAGCACGTGCAGCACCTCGTCGAACTGCACCGCAGGGTCCGGGGCGTCGAGATCGACGACGACCAGGGCCGCATCCGCATAGCGCGCCACCTGGGGGACCCACGGCGCCGGTGATTCCGTGCCGAGCGCGGGAAGATCCACGAGCTGGATGAGGACGTCCTCGTACGGCATCATGCCAGGCTGCGGCCTGAGCGTCGTGAAGGGGTACTCCGCAACCTTGGGCTCGGCTTTTGTCAGACGTCCCACGAGGCTGCTCTTGCCCACGTTCGCCGCGCCGAGCACGACCACCTGGGCCGCGCCCTCGTGCGGCACGTGGGCGACGTCCTGCCGCCGGCCACCCGACTTCTTCTTGGGCTGTCTGCGCAGCTTCGACAGCTTGCTCTTGATGTCCGCCTGGATCTTCTCCGTGCCCTTATGCTTGGGCACGGTGGCGAGCATCTGCTCGAGGCACTCGATCTTCTCGTTGACGTCCTTGGCGGCCTTGTACCGTTCCTCGGCGGCCTTGAACTCTGGAGTCAGGTTCGCGGGCATCCCACGTATGGAGGTTGGTTTGTCCCCCCCGTCATGTCAATCCGAAAGAACGGCGAGTGCGTCGACCGCCACGGGCGCACCATCCGAGGTGATCATGAGCGGATTGATGTCCACCTCGGCCACCTCGTCGACGGCGAGACCGAGATCGCCGAGCGCGACCAGGATACGCTGGATGGACGACCTGTCGGCGGGCACGCCGCCGCGGTAGGGGCCGAGCAGGCCGCCCGTCCTCAGCTCGTCGATCATGGCACGTGCGTCCGCCTCGTCCAGCGGCGCGACGCGGAAAGACGCATCCCGCACGAGCTCGGCGTGCACCCCGCCGAATCCCACCATGACGCTGGGCCCGAAGCTCGCGTCGCGCACGAACCCGCAGGCGAGCTCGCGTATGGAGCCCACGCTGGACTGGAGGAGGAAGGCCTCGAGCCCGTCTCCACCCGCCTCGACGACAGCGTCCGCTGCGCGGCCGACGGCATCCCCATCCCCGAGCCCCGTGTGCACGAGCCCGCACCCGGTCTTGTGCGACAGGCCGGCGACGATGCCCTTGAGCACCACCGGGTACCCGAGGTGCTGAGCCGCCTCGTGCAGTCCAGCCTTGCCCTTCAGGGCGTCCACCCGCCTCCTGCCGCACGTCGGGATCCCGCAGGCATCGAGCAGATCCAGGCTCTCGGACTCGTCCAGGACGGTCCGTCCGGCATCGCGCGCACGCTCGACGATCCGGCGGACGGCCCTCTCGTCAATCGCCGCCACTGGATGCCCCGTCCGGATCGTCGAAGCTCCAGAGCTTCAGGCCCACCTCCTCGACAAGCTGTCGCGAGACCGTGATCCCGGCCTCCAAAATCGTGAACTCACCCGTGACGGCCACGCGGGCAGCGAAAAGGTGACCGCCGCGCACCTCGGCGCGGGCGTTCGACAGGACCACGTGGGGATGAACGAACGGCGCGCCGTCGAGGAGCGCCACCGTCCCCTGGAAGGAGAGAAGCTCCCACTCACCCTCGAGGCTCACCTTCTCGTAGCGTGACGCTGCAGGCAGATAGGCGCCCACGACCACCCCGTCGACGGCGCCGATGCCATGCACGATGCCCGCGCCGATGCACTGGCGCGCGAGATAGCCGGTGAGCTCGACGAGCACGTCCTCGCCCCGGTCCAGACGGACGAGGTGTATGCCGCCGCTCGTGCGTGAATCCATGATCCGCTCCTCACCCCTGTCCGAGCTTGTCCCTGACCCGGCACGCGAGCCCGCCTCTCATGAGCCGCACCGTCACGTCGTCTCCCCTGTCGACCTGGCCCTCGTCCCGGACGATGCTGCCGTCGTCACGCTGGACGACGGAGTAGCCGCGACCCAGGACGGCGAGGGGCGAGAGGGCCTGGAGCGCGGCCGCACGCGCCGCAAAGCGCGACCGCGCCGCCGACAGCCTGCCCTGCACGATGCGGCCCGCCCGCTCCACGTGCCGTTCGACGGCCCGCCGGCCTTCCACGATGCGGCTCTCCGGCCCGGCCCGGCCGATGCGGGCGACGATCTCGTCGAGCCTCTGCCTCCTTTCCAGGATCATGCGGTCGGGCCGTGGCAGCCGTCCATCGAGCCGCAGGATCATACTGCGTCTCCTCTCGATCCTGGAGCGCATGGCCGCGCCGAGGCGGCGTGCGAGAACGCGCACGCGCTCCTCCACCTCCGCCCGGCTCGGCATCACGAGCTCGGCCGCCTCGCTCGGCGTGGCGGCGCGACGGTCGGCCACGAGATCCGTCACGACCACGTCCACCTCGTGACCGACGGCCGAGATGATCGGAGTGGCTGACGAGGCGACGGCCCTGGCCAGGGCCTCGTCGTTGAAGGCCGCAAGATCTTCGGCGCTCCCGCCTCCGCGGCCGATGATGATGACGTCCACGTCGCCGGTCCGATCGAGCCGTTCGAGCGCCGCGCAAAGGCGCGAGGCGGCGCCCTCCCCCTGGACGGGGGACGGGGACAGAAGCACGGGCACGGGGAACCGTCTCTCCAGAACGCGCAGGATGTCCCTGAGGGCCGCTCCATCGGGGCTGGTGACGATGCCGATGCGCACGGGTAGATGCGGCAGCGGCCTGCGCCGGCCGGGGTCCGTGAGGCCCTCGGCCTCGAGCCGCCTGACGACCTCCCGGAACTGACGCGCGAGGGCACCCTCGCCGGCGTCCATGAACTCCTGGATGTCCATCTGGAAGGCCCCGCGCGGCGGGTAGAGCGTGAGCCGGCCCGTGCACCGGATCCGCCTGCCGGTCTCGAGATCGAACGGTCTTCGCGCGTAGCGGCCCCTCCACATCACGGCCCGGAGCGACGCGTCGCCGGAATCGTCGCTCAGCACGAAGTACACGTGGCCCGAGCGAGCGACGGTGCACTCGCCCACCTCGCCCTCCACGACCACCTGGGGATACTCCCCCTCGAGACGGTCGCGCACCTCTTCGAGCAGCTCAGAAACGCGATAGACCCTTGATCCGGATCCGGCCGCTCCTGCGGGCTCGCCGTTCACCGGAGCGAGCATATGTGTGGCACGGGCATTTTTCAATAGTCCCGAGCCCGGGGTCCAGGCAGGACTGCCCAGGTCCGCGGCACCCTGCTGCAAGGGCGTGAGGAGCGCGAGGCACTCGCTTCGCCGTGGACGTTCCTCGCTGCTCACATGTGGAGTGCCGAGTGAAGCGTATCGATGAGGCTGTATTTCAGGTGACCCGGTCACGGCCCGAGCGCTTGGCCCGGTAGAGCGCATCGTCGACGCGCCGCATGAGGCCGACCGCGTCATCGCCCGCGTCGAGGCACGCGACTCCCATGGAAAGAGTGCAGACGAGATCGCCCTTGCTCGTCGCGTAGGGCTGGTGGCCAATGCCCATGCGCAGCCGCTCGGCAACCTCCCTGGCCTGCGTCCCGTTGGTCTCGGGCATCAGCACCACGAACTCCTCGCCGCCCCAGCGAAGGGCGACGTCGGCAAGCCGGCTGAATGCACGGAGACGATCGCCGAGAATGCGCAGGACCTCGTCGCCGCACGCATGGCCGTGCCGGTCGTTGACCTCCTTGAAGTTGTCGAGGTCGAGCATGAGCACGGAGAGGGGATGGCCGTAGCGCTTGGCGCGGTCGATCTCCCGCGGCAGGACGTCGTCGAGATAGCGGCGGTTGTAGAGCAGGGTCAGATCGTCCGTCTGGCTCAGCACGGCGAGACGGGCGACGTCGAGGTGCGGTGCCGCCATCTCGGCGAGCAGGCTCAGGATGTCGAGCTCGTCCTCGCAGAAGGCAGGAGGCTCGAGCCGCGCCATGCTCAGCACGCCAACGCACCCCCTCGTGCCGTGCAGCGGTGCGGCGATGATGGAGCGCGGCACGTCCACCTGGTCGGGACGGGGCACGAATCGAGGATCACTCGTCGCGTCCTCGACGAGGGCCGGCCGGCCCTGCTCGACGACCCATCCGACGACGCCCTCGCCGGGGCTGAAGGGCGTGAACTCGCTCAGGTGGACGGACGGGCCCGTGCGGGCGCACACGAGCAGCCTCTTGCCCTCGGCGTCGAGGATCCGCAGGGAGGACTGCGCCGCGTGCACGAGCTCGAGCGCGCTCCGGGTGAGCTTGCCCAGCGCGTGCTTCAGCTCGGGCGTCTTGCGGAGCTCGCGTGCCGTCGAGAGCAAGATCTGGACGTGCCCGCTCATCTGGCCTTCTTGGCCCGGGAGGCCGCCTTCCACCACTCGCGCACGCGCCCCGCCACCGCCTCGGGGGTGAATCCGAAGCGCTCCTCGAGCACCTTGAACGGCGCCGAGGCGCCGAAGTGGTCCACCCCGATGGCGAGGCCCGAGCGGCCCGTGAAGCGGTGCCAGCCCGTAGTGGTCCCCGCCTCGAGGGAGACGACGGGAAGGACCTCGGGAAGCACCTCGAGACGGTACTCGGCCGGCTGCTCGGTGAACAGCTCGACCGACGGCATGCTCACGATCCGCGCGGCGACCCCGTCGGCCGCCAGGTGACGGGCCGCCTGCACGGCCAGGCTGACCTCGCTCCCCGTCGCGACGATCGTCAAGGCCGCGCCATCCGGCTCCGCGACCACGTACGCGCCCTTGAGGGCGAGCCGGGCTTCGAAGCCGGGCGGCTTCTCCACGTCCTCGATCACCTGTCGCGAGACGACGATGGCGACGGGTCGGTCCTTGACGGAGCAGGCGTACGACCATGCCGCCGCGGTCTCCACCGCATCGGCCGGCCGGAAGACAACGAGCCCGGGCACGGCCCTCAGGCTCCACAGATGCTCGATGGGCTGGTGCGTGGGGCCGTCCTCGCCCACCCGGAACGAGTCGTGCGAGAACAGGTAGATGGCCGGGATCTGCATGAGGGAGGCCAGCCTGATCGTCGGCTTGAGATAGTCGCTAAAGACGAGGTACGTGGCGGCATAGGGCCTGAAGCCGCCGAACAGGGCCATGCCGTTGACCACGCCGCCCATGGCATTCTCGCGGATGCCGAAGTGGATGTTGCGCCCGGCGAACGCGGGGTCGGGCCTGGTGAGGTCCGCGGCCGTGGACGGGAACACGTCCCCGCCCTGCTTGACGCCGACCGAGTTGGAAGGTGCGAGGTCGGCGCTGCCGCCCACGAATCCCGGCACGAGGCGGGCGAGCTCCTGGATCGCCTTGAACGAGTGCTTCCTGGTGGGCAGGGCCGACGAGGGACCCATCCCGGCAATGACCTTCTCGAATAGATCCGCCCGGGGCTCGCGCGACCAGAAGGCGTCCCAGACGTCCGCCTCCTCGCCCGCACCCTTCCTCCACGACTCGACCCTCTCCTCCCACGCGCGCCTCTGCTCGGCGCCGCGGCGCGCCCGGGCGGCGAACACCTCGGCGACCTCCTCCGGCACGAGGAACGCGGCGTCCTCGGGCCAGCCCATCGCACGCTTGGTGGCCGCGACCTCATCCACCCCGAGCGGGGCGCCGTGGGAATCGGCCGAGCCCTCCTTGCCCGGAGAGCCGTATGCGATTCGGGTGCGCGAGGCGATGAGGTGGGGCCTCGAGGGATCGTCGACGGCCGCCTGGATCGCGCTTCGCAGGGCGGCACGATCGTGGCCGTCGACCCGGGCGGCGCCGAAGCCCTGCGCCTCGAAGCGCCTGACGACGTCCTCGGTGAACGCGAGGTCTGTCGAGCCCTCGATGGTGATGCGGTTGTCGTCCCAGACGCAGATGAGGTTGCCCAGCCTGAGGTGTCCGGCGAGCGAGGCCGCCTCCATCGCCACGCCCTCCATGACGTCGCCGTCCGAGACGATCACGAACACGCGGCTGTCGACGAGCGAGCCCGCATCGTCGTGGAACCGCGCGCCGGCCATCCGGGAGGCGAGGGCGATTCCCACGGCATGCGCGAACCCGGCTCCGAGTGGGCCCGCGGTCACCTCCACGCCCGGCGTCAACCCGTACTCCGGATGCCCCGGCGTGAGGCTCTGCCACTGCCGGAACGCCTTGATGTCGTCGAGAGAAACCTCGTAGCCGGAGAGGTGAAGAAGGCTGTAGACGAGCATGGACATGTGGCCCGCGCTCAAGACGAACCTGTCCCTGCCCGGCCACGTGGGGCACGAGGGATCGTGCCGCAGGAAGTCATGCCACAGGACGAATGCCGCATCCGCCGCCCCCATCGCGCCGCCGGGGTGGCCGGAGCGCGCCTCCTCGACTGCGTCGATCGTCAGGGCACGGATCGTATCGACACACTTTTGCTCGATGAGGGGATCCGGCATGGTAGGATTCATGGGCATCGATGTAGTACAGATGGCCCCGTCGATCCACCCTAATCAGCCACCCGGAGATCACTTTGACGAGGAATCAAGAGGATAGCCGTGTGACCGGCGATCACATGGCGTGGATCGGCTCGCCGGCGGCCTGCGCAGCCGCCTCCATGACCGCCTCCGAGAAGGTGGGATGCGGGTGAACCGTGGAGAGCATCCGCTCGTGCGACAGTCCCGCCTCGAGTGCCAGGCACAGCTCCGAGACGAGCTCGGCGGCCTCGGCCCCGACCACGACGCCTCCCAGGAACCGTCCCGTCTGCCCGTCGAAGACGAGCTTGACGAATCCGTCGGGCTCGGCTGCGGCCTGGGCCATGCCGCTCGCCAGGAAGGGGTACCTGCCCACCTCGACCTCGAGGCCGGCGTCACGCGCACCCTGCTCCGTCATGCC
>JAFDER010000394.1 GCA_019310245.1 Deltaproteobacteria bacterium | reverse complement strand
CCCTGCCATGGGCGAAGAGGAGATCAGCGACGACCGCACGGCCGGCGCATCGGAGCTGGCCAGGCGCGCGATCGACGTGATCGCCCGCGAGGCCCTCCGTGCCGGCGATCTGGCCGGGACCCGGCGCGAGCAGGAGAGGCTGGCCGGGTTGAGGCCGAGCATGGTGGCCATCGAGGGCGCGCTCGCGATCTTCTCCGAGCTGCTCGAGAAGCACGCGGCCGGCGGGCCCTGGGAGCAAGCCGTCGAGAAGGCGCGCACGGAGGCCCGTACCAGGCTCGAGGCGTCCCGCAGAGGGGTGGTCCGCAGCGGCCTGCGGGTCCTCGACGACGTGAGGCCCCGGCGCATCGTCACCATCTCGTGCTCCTCCACTGTCAGGGCCGTGCTCGAGGCGAGGCCTCCAGCGGCGATCCTCGTCTCGGAGGGCAGGCCGGGCCTCGAGGGACGCACCATCGCCGTGGGATTCGCCTCGCTCGTGGGCGAGGTCACGGTGTGCACGGACGGCGCACTCGCACGCCTGCTCGAGGAGGGGGACATGGTCCTGTGCGGCGCGGACGCGGTGGAGTCGGACGGCCACCTCGTCAACAAGGTGGGTACGTTCGCGCTCGCCCTGGCCGCGGCGCGCACGTCAATCCCCTTCTATGCAGCCTGCGAGAGCTTCAAGTTCTCGAGGAGGAGCGGCATCGTGCTCGAGGAGATGGAGGGAGCCGAGGTCTGGGACGCCGCCCCCGACGGCGTCGTGGTGCGCAACCCCTACTTCGAGCGCACCCCGCCTGATCTCGTCACGGGCTTCATCACCGATGATGCCGTGCTCAGCTGGGTCGACGGCGGCCTGAGGTAGCGGGCGCGCCGCACCTCTCCTCGAGATCCCCGAGGAACCGCGCCCAGTCGAGGTCATCCTGCACGACGAGCAGCGTCACGGCCGCCGGGCCGTGCGCGGGCACCACGAGCATCTTCTCGATGTCCGCCGTCCGGGATGCTCCCGTGATGCAGACCAGGCGGGGGCCGACGATACCGTCCCTGCGATCCGCGGCGTGGCGCGCGAAGAGCGCGTCGAGATCGGGAAGCAGGTCGTCCTGCGCGCAGACGAGCGTGACGTGCGCGGCGAGCAGCGAGCCTCGCGCCTGGGCCGGCCCCGTGCCGAGATCGCAGACGGCCGTGGCCGTCCGGGCGATCACGTACCGGGCGCGCTCCACGCCCAGGGCGGCGCCGGTGCGTCCCTCGTGCGGGTCGCGCGGCAGCCACGAGTTGGCGCGCCCGTGCTCCTCGACCATCCGAGCGATCGCGTCCAGCGCTCTCCCGGCCGTGGCGGCGACGAGAAGCGGATCCGCCACCTGGCCTCTGCAGGCCTCGAGGGCGGCCCGTCGCAGCGTCTCGAGGAGGGCCGCGTTCAATCGGACCTCCCGCGTCCGGGACGCGGCAGCGCCCGTCCGTGGACCCACCTGCCCAGCGGTCCCGGGGCGGCGCCGCGCTCGAGCACGCGGTCGACGATCCTCCCTGCGGTGGACCAGAGCCCGGGCCGGCTCGAGGCGAGGCCGAATGACGCCAGGCCGAGGCTCTGCGCGAGGCCGGCACGGCCCTCGTCCACATGCCTGCGCCTGAGCTCGAGGATCACGTCCGTGATGGGGATGCGCACAGGGCATGCGTCGTCGCATGCGCCGCACAGGGTGGAGAGGAAGGGAAGGTCGCGGTCGCCGCGTCCCGCGCCGAGGGCCTCGAGGATCATGAGCCCCAGCGGCCCGGGGTAGGGGCCGCCGTAGGCGTGGCCGCCCACGATGCGGAACACTGGACAGACGTTCATGCATGCGCCGCACCTGATGCAGGCCAGCGCCTCGCGCAGGACGGGATCGCCCAGCAGGGAGCGACGGCCGGCGTCGACGAGGATGACGTGCATCATCCCCCCCTGCTTCGGGGCGCCCAGAAGCGAGACGGCCGCGCTCTGTCTCTGGCCCGTGGCGGAGACGGGAAGCAGCGTGAGCAGCGGGCCCAGATCCGCGGCCTCGAGCACGAGCTTCTCGATGCCCACGAGGGCCACGTGCAGGTCGGGAAGCGTGGTGGCAAGGCGGATGTTGGACTCGTTCTCCACGAGGACGAGCGTGCCGGTCTCGGCCACGATGAAGTTCCCGCCGGTGATCGCGGCCGGCGCACCCAGGAAGGCCTCGCGCAGGTGGTCGCGGGCTGCGTGCGCCAGGGTGCGGGCAAGCTCGCCCTTCTCCAGCCCGGTCGGGAGCTCGTCGATGATCCCGTGCTCGTGGAAGCGCCGCGCCACCTCCCGGGCGTCCACGTGCAGGGAAGGGCTGGTGACGTGGCTCGGAGCCTCGCCCTCGAGCTGGATGATGAGCTCGCCCAGGTCGGTCTCGACGACCCTGATTCCCTCGTTCTCGAGGGCGTCGTTCAGGCCCAGCTCCTCGCACAGCATGCTCTTGGCCTTGACCGCCTCGCCGGCGTGAGCGTCGCGAAGGATCGACAGCACCGCGTCGCGCGCCTGGGCCGCGCTCGCGGCCCGGTGCACCACGATCCCGGCTCGTGCGGCGTTGCTCTCGAACGTCTCGAGGCCTTCGTCCAGACGGTCGAGGGCCTGGCGCCTGATCCGTGCGGCGCGCTGGCGCCTCTCATCCCAGTCGCCCATGTGCGCGATCTCGCTTCGCCGCCGCTCCAGCGCCTGATCCGTGGCCCGCGTCAGCCTCGCGGCGAGCCCGGGTCGTGCGAGCTGGCGTCCCACTCGCCTCTCGAGCGGCGTGAGCGGGGCGGGCGGCGCCTCCCGTCCGCCCGCGCCGTGGTGGAGTCTCCTGTCGAGCGGCACGCCGGACAGGATCTCGGCGAGGTGGGCCAGGCGCAGGTCGAGACCCGCCTGCTCGATGATGCCGCCCAGGTGCATCATGCACGAGGCATCCGGCGTCACGACCAGCGTGACGCCCGCGGCCTCGAGACCCGCGAGCTTGCGCCGGCCCATGGCGACGGACAGCTCCGGGTACTTGACGGAGAACACGCCGCCGAAGCCGCAGCACTCGGAGGCGAGGGCCCAGGGGACGATCTCGATCCCGGGCGCCCTCTCGAGGAGCGCGCGGGCGCCGTCCATGCCTCCAGCGCATCGCGACAGGTGGCAGGGCTCGTGCAGGACGGCGCGCGCCTCGAGGTCCACCTCGGGCAGCCGGTGCCTGCGCGGCTCGAGGAAGGTGAAGAGCTCGTGGACACGATCCGCAAGGCCCGCGGCATCCGGCAGGAGCTTCTCGTAGTGCGCGCGAACCATGTGCACGCACGATCCGCTCGGGCAGACCACGGTGCCCGCGTCGCCGAAGACCTCGACGAAGTGCCGAGCGGCCCGCCCGGCAGCCGCCCAGCCTCCCGCGTTGAAGGCGGGCTGGCCGCAGCAGGTCTGGTCCTGCGGCACGTCCACCACGCATCCCGCCTCCTCGAGGAGACGGACCGATGCCTCCGCCACGGACGGGTGGAAACGCTCCACGAAGCAGGGCACGAACAGGGTGACGTTCCGAGCGGGCACGTGCAGGGATGTTAGAGCCGCGGCCCGTACCCTGTCCAGGCGCGGGAGGGTGGACAGCGCGAGGCGGGAGGTGCTATCGAAGGCAGAGCGCGAAGCTTTGCTCGGACAGAAGGGCGCCACCATGTGGTTCACGGGCTACTCCGCCTCGGGCAAGTCCACGCTTGCCATCGAGACGGAGAGGAGGCTCCACGACCTGGGCCACCTGACCTACATCCTCGACGGCGACAACGTGCGCCACGGGCTGAACTCGAACCTGGGCTTCAGCCCGGAGGACAGGGCCGAGAACATCCGCCGCATCGGCCAGGTCTCGAACCTGTTCTCGGACGCCGGCATCTTCGTGCTGACGGCGTTCATCTCTCCCTACCGCGCGGACCGGGACTCCGTGCGTGCCATGCACAGGAGCGGAAGCTTCATCGAGGTGTTCGTGGAATGCCCGCTCGAGGTGTGCGAGGAGCGCGATCCCAAGGGACTGTACAAGCGCGCCCGCTCGGGCGAGATCAAGGAGTTCACAGGCATCTCGGCGCCCTACGAGCTGCCGCTCGAGCCGGAGATCGTGATCCAGACGCACAGGGCGCCCGTCGAGGAGTGCGTCGAGCGGATCGTGGCCTACCTGCGCGAGAGCGAGTTCGTCTCCAAGTCGGGGACGTCCAGCTGATCCCAGGCCCGCTTGACCGACCATCTTTGCTCCCGTACAATTTGATGCGGCGTGTAGTTCAATGCAACTGGAATAGTCCATTGTATATAAACAGCCGAGAGGTGACGTCATGCGCCTGAATGCGCTGGGAATCCTCATCGCCTCTCTCGTCTCCACGGGCTGCGGGTGCTCCGCGTTCGTGGACAAGACGGGTCAGCTGGATCCCGACGGGCTCGACGTGGACGATGGTGCCGAGATCCAGGTCGACATGGATGCCCCCGACGTGCCGGTCGATGCCTCGGATGCGGAGGATGCGGTCGACGGTGGCGATCCGGCCGGCGATCCGCCCGGCGACCCCATCGAGGAGGAGGCGGGGTGCGGCTCCGACGAGGAGTGTTCGGACGGCGAGCCGTGCAACGGCGCCGAGACGTGCGGCACGGACGGCGAGTGCCACGACGGGACCCCGCTCGCCGACGGCACGGACTGCGTCTCGGCCGCCGGGGTGGACGGCATCTGCATCGACGAGGTGTGCCGGCCTCCTGGCTGCGGCGACGGCATCGTGACGGGCACCGAGGAGTGCGACGACGAGAATACCACGCCCGGCGACGGGTGCGAGAACGACTGCACCTTCACCTGCCACACCGACGGGGAGTGCGACGACTCCGACCTGTGCACGGACGACGCCTGCGCCTCGGCGGGCACGGGCCGGCTCTGCCAGAACGCGTTCAACACGGTCCCCTGCAACGACGCGAACGACTGCACGCACACAGACGCGTGCAACGGCGCGGGCGTGTGCGTGGGCACGAGCTACATCTGCACGCTGGGCGTGTGCGAGGTCACGAGCGTGTGCGACGGGTCGGGCGGATGCACGGTCACGTTCGCGGGCCCGGGCACGGGCTGCAGCGATCTCGCGGCCTGCACGCACACCGACGTGTGCGACGGGTCGGGCGGCTGCAGCGGCACGAGCTACTCGTGCTCGCCCGGCCAGTGCGAGGACTCCAGCGCGTGCGACGGCCTGGGCGGGTGCGTGGGCACTCCATCGCCCTCGACGCGCACGTGCAACGACACGAACGACTGCACGCACACCGACCACTGCGACGGCTCCGGCTCCTGCACCGGCACGGGCTACTCGTGCTCGGCCGGCACGTGCGAGGTGACGAGCACGTGCGACGGGTCGGGCGGCTGCACCATCACCTTCGACGCTTCGCCTGCACGCACACCGACGTGTGCGACGGGTCGGGAAGCTGCAGTGGCACGGGCTACACGTGCACCGCCGGCACCTGCGAGGCGGTGAGCGCGTGCGACGGGTCGGGCGGCTGCACCATCACCTACTCCGCACCCGGCACGTCCTGCTCCGACATCTACCGGTGCACCACGGGCGACGCCTGCGACGGCACGGGCACCTGCGTGAGCGGCAGCACGCTCGACGACACGCTCTGCGGTTCGGGCGAGATCTGCCGGCCCACGTGCTTTCCCTCGAGCGGCTGCGGCGTGCCTCCCGGCTCGCTGGAGATCAAGTGCTCCGACACCACGCTCCTGCCGGCCGACACGGGCTGCACGATCACGCTCGACGGCGTGACGGGGCAGGTCCCGTGCCTGAGCTGCGAGACCGAGGTGGGCATGGTGACCCTCTCGAACGATCACTTCACGGGTTCGGGAGGGGCCTGCGGCCTGGGTGGATGGAGCCTCGTCACGGGGGCCAACTGCCGCGACAGGATCGACGAGGGAGGCGGGTGCGCGCCCGGCGGCGCGACGAAGACGTGCTGCTCCGATGCGTCCACCATCGACGACGATCTGTTCGGCGACTGCGTCCTGCGCACGGACAAGGACACCAACTGCGGCGGCTCGGGCGACTCGAGGGAGTGGCGGATCACCCGGGACTACGACACGCGCGGGCTCGCGGATCTCGAGCTGTGCTTCCGCATCGCGGACCTGAACGCCACGGGCAACGACGGGATCCTGGTCTACGCCATGGATTCGACACACAACGACCAGGTCTTCTGCCTCGAGGGTCCGCCCGTCACGGGCGACACGCCCGTCGACGAGGTGGAGTGGCCCTACTGCGTGGATCTGAGCGCTTCCTGGCCCTGGGTGGAGGACAACGCGGATCTCACCATCATGTTCATCGCCCACTCGCACGACGACAGAGACGTGCTCTTCCTCGACGACATCGTGCTGCGCGGCTGGTCCGACATCTGTGCGCCCACAAGAGCCACGGTCTTGTCCGAGGATTTCGATCCGTGCCCCTCGCCAACCATTCCCAGCGGCTGGAACGGCTGGAGCGTGACGAGCGACGGAGGCGGTCCCTTC
>JAFDER010000071.1 GCA_019310245.1 Deltaproteobacteria bacterium | reverse complement strand
GGCGTCATCGAGGGCAACCAGCTCAGCGTCCTGCGCAAGCGGGACCACTACATGGAGTCCATCCACAAGAAGGACGCCGACCCGGACTTCCCCTGGGAGATCATCGGCAAGATCATGGTGCTCGAATCACTGAAGAAGACGTCCACCTGCCTCATGGTGGAGAGCTCGTGGGACGTCAAGCTGGGAGACAAGGTGGAGCTCAAGAGGGGAATGTGAAGACCCGCCCCGCCATCCTGCTCGCCGCGCTTCTCGTCCCGGCCCTCGCGATCGGATCGATCAAGCCCGTCACCATGTTCGAGAAGATCATCTCGGTGCACGGGACGTACCTCGAGAGCACGGAGCCCATGCAGTGCGGCACCTCGCCCATCGGCCCCGAGGCCGCGGCGCGCATCACGTCATGGTTCGAGCGCGTGGCGGTCTGGCCCAACTTCCGCCACATGTATCCCATGGGCACGTGGGAGATCGACGCGGCTGCCTGCTCGGTCCCCCGGACTCCGGCGCAGTGCCTCGCGGACCTGGACGCGGCCGGCGTCCCGTACGAGCCCGTGGACCACGTGAAGAACCTCATCGCACCCGTCAAGATCACGGGGCCCGTGGGAGGCGTGCTGCTCGTGGCCTCGAAGGACGTCATCATCGAGTGCGAGCTCGCCTCGCACCTGCCGGCCATGGCCGCGGTCCTCAAGGCCCGCGAGATCACTCAGATCGGGATCCTCTCGTCCCACAGGCCTCAGGCCGAGTGCTCGTTCCACGCCATGGGCCTCGCCCTCGACGTCAACTGGATGAAGGCGACGCACTGGCAGCGAGCCATGTGGCTCAAGAGCGATTTCGAGAAGACGCCCGAGCTCCTCACCTGCGAGGCGAAGCACGAGACGGGCATGTCCAGGACCCTCGTGGGCGCTGCGTGCGACCTGTGGAAGAAGCGTGTCTTCAACACGGTGATCACGCCCAACTACAACGAGGGCCACGCCAACCACTTCCACTTCGACGTGCGGCCGGGAGACAACCGCTTCTTCGTCAGGTAGTTGCCGTCCGCATCGATCCGCCGGATTCGTTGAAATGGCCCTGTCCATCTGGTAGCTTCATCCGCGTGATGAACGGTCGATTGCCCCGCCCCACCCTGCTTCTCCTGCTCCTGCCGCCGGTGATCGTGGCCGCCACGTGCGCCGGCAAGAAGACGGAGCCCGAGGTGAAGGCGGAGCCCACCGTCTACCTGCAGACCGCGGGCGGGAGCGAGGTGCGCGTGGGGGTGGAGGTATCGCGCACGCCCGAGGAGAGGAGGCTCGGGCTCATGCACCGGCAGGGGCTCGACAAGGGATCCGGGATGGTGTTCGTCTTCGAGAAGCCGACGATCCAGACGTTCTGGATGAAGGACACGCTGGTCTCGCTGGACATGATCTTCATCGGCGCCGACCTCGAGGTGGTCGGCGTCGTGGAGAAGACGAAGCCCATGTCGCTCGCACCGTGCATGGTCGACGAGCCCTCGCAGTACGTGCTGGAGGTGGAGGCCGGCTTCGCACAGAGACACGGCATCGGCGCCGGCACGAGCGTGAGGTTCTCCGGGTTCGATTACCCAGGTGGCGGGTGACCGGCCGCCAGGAAGGAGTGAACCGATGAGACGATTGACGGTCCTTACCTTGCTCGTCGCCGCGGCGACGACCGCAGCCGCTGGATGCAAGGACAAGAAGAAGGGCGTGGCCCCGCCCGAGGGCGAGCGGGTCGAGGCCTTCGGCGAGGAGGAGGTGCTCGAGGAGAATCAGGGGCCCAAGCTCAGGCCGGCGGAGAAGGACTTCGAGAAGCTCTTCACGCCTCCGGCCTGCCCCGAGCCGGACAGCCCGGACCCGCTCGAGGGCACGTTCACGATGGAGCAGGCCATGGAGGGCATCGAGAAGCCTCCGGACGCGGGCAACCCGACGGCGGTGATCAAGACGAACCGCGGAAAGATGACGTGCGAGCTCTACGCGGACAAGGTTCCCAACACCGTGGCGAACTTCATCGGCCTTGCCAGGGGCAAGAGGGACTGGTGGAACCCGCGCACGTGCCAGTGGGTCAAGAAGCCCTTCTACGACGGGCTCATCTTCCACAGGGTCATCCCCAACTTCATGATCCAGGCGGGCTGCCCCCTCAAGAGCGGTGAGGGCAACCCGGGCTACGCGTTCGACGACGAGATCCACTCCTCCCTCAAGCACGACAAGGAAGGGATCATGAGCATGGCGAATGCCGGGCCGGGGACCAACGGGAGCCAGTTCTTCATCCTCGACAAGTGGGACGAGAAGAAGGGCCCTCCCGAGCGACTCGACGGAAAGCACGCCGTCTTCGGCATCTGCACCCCGCCGAGCGTTCCCTTCCAGATCGCCCGCGTCCCCACCACGGGCTGCGTCGTCGACAAGGCCAGCGGCAAGTGCGGCCTCGGCTCGAACAGGCCTCTCGAGGACGTGGTCATCGAGGGCATCTCGATCACCTACTGAGGAGGGGAGCCATGCCACGAGACAGTGATTCGAAGAAGAACGCAGGGAAGTCATCGACCGAGCAGGAGAGAACCGTGGACGAGCCAGGCGGCGAGGAGCGCTTCAGGCGGCTGTTCGGTGAGAAGCTCATGCCCGAGATCCTGCGCCGCGGGGTCGAGTCGGGCATGGACACGTTCCTCAGGTCCGACAGGGGCGTGAGAAAGGCCATCTCCGACCTGAAGCTCCACAGGGAGCTGACGAACTACTTCTTCCACCAGGTGGACGAGACGAAGAACTCCGCCCTGCGCGTCATCGCCAGGGAGGTGCGCGAGTTCCTCGAGAACACGGATCTCGACGAGGCCCTCCGGTCGGTGCTGACCTCGCTCGCCTTCGAGATCCGCACCGAGGTGCGCTTCGTCCCGGTCGACGGCACGGTCAAGCCGCAGGTCAAGAGCGCCGTGGCCAAGACCAAGAAGGTGAAGGGGGCGAGGAAGAGCAAGGCCGGGAAGAAGGCTGCCGCGCCGAGGAAGAAGAGACGTGCCCGGAAGGCCTGATCACCCTACCGTGGACAGGAGCGAATCGACCTCGTAGTTGAGCTTCTTCATGACGTCGCCCTCGAGGATCTCGCTCAGCCGGATGGACTGCATCTCGACCCTGACCACGTTGTACAGGCGCGCCCAGATGCAGCGCGTGGGGCACTCCTCCACCCTCTGGCACTCAGGGGTTTCGGTCTGCAGGCACTCGAGCGGAGGACGGCCCTCGCCCACGGCGTCGATCACGTCCCAGGCGGTATAGCGCTCGGGATCGCGGTTGAGCATGAAGCCTCCGCCGGGGCCCTTGCGCGACCTGAGGATGCCGCTGTCGCGGAGCATCAGGAGAATCCTCTCGAGGTAGTAGCGCGGGATCTCCTGCCTGGTGGCGATGTCCGACCTGCGGACGGCGCCACCGTCCTGATGCCTGGCGATGTCGATGACGGCCCTGAGGGCGTAGCGGCTCTTTGTGGTGATCATCTCCCACCTCGAATCAATTCTTTACCGATCGAATAAACTTTCAACACAAAGAACATAGAAACCCAGTTTATTGATGTCAACCCATTCTTTCCTCGACAGACCCGCACGATTTGCGGGACCTTGGAGCACATGCCATAGTGCGGGCCATGCAGGAGCTTTCACGGATTGCCGGATCGCAGCCGGTCCGGGATGCGGCCGGAGGCGTGAACGTCGGACGCGCGGTCAAGTGCCTCTTCAAGCAGGATGGCTGGGCGCGGACCCTGGCCATGGCGACCATCTACATGTTCATCCCCATGGTGGGGCCGATCGCCTTCCAGGGCTACGCGGTGCGGGTGTTCAAGCACCTCGTGCTCACGGGTGACGACTCGAACCTCCCGCCCATGGAAGGGTTCAGCGATCTCATGAACCTCGGGATGATGCCCTTCGTCATGTCGATGATCTACATGTTCCCGATCATCTTCCTCGTCTACTTCGGCCTCGGTCTGGGCATCGGCGCGGGCATGCTGCTCGTGGGGGTCATCATCGCCGGCCTCGTGGCCGCCGGCCTGGACCCCGGGATCGCCTCGGCCATCGGCGTCCTTCTGGCGCTCGTCGTCGGCGCCCTCGTCTTCGCCCTCGTCTACGGCCTCATCATCCTGCTGGCCTACCCGCTGCAGGCCGTGCACACGATGGTGGAGACGACCGGCAAGATCGAGTACGCGTGGAAGTTCTCGCAGGTGCGGGACTACATGCGTTCGCTCAAGCCCGAGTACAGGCGCGCCTTCATCGGGATGTTCTTCTACAACCTGCTCATCATGACCTGCGGCATGCTCCTGTGCAGCGTGGGCATCTACCCCGCAACGGTGGTCATGGCGGTGGCCGGCGCGCACATCCGCGCACAGCTCTACCGCATCTACCTGGCGCGCGGCGGCGAGCCCCTGCCCATGGACCCGCGCCTCTGACACTCACCCTTGACCAATGCGTTCCAGGTCCTATTATTCAGCGTGGAAGCGCTCGAGGTCTGGTGACCTCCGCGGTCTTCAAAACCGTACGTGGCGGCAGGCTTGACCGAACCGCCAGGTGGGTTCGATTCCCATGCGCTTCCGCCACGCCGCTTGCATGAGCGGACAGTCGTGCGGGGCGTTCGGAGAGGGGAAGTCGGATCAGGCGGTGACGGTGAGCTGCTCGGGGCCGTCCAGCGCCGAGCGCAGCTTGCGGCGGGCGCGGTACAGCCTCGACATGAGCGTGCCCACCGGACAGCCGATGGTCCCGGCCGCTTCCTCGTAGGAGAAGCCCTCGAGGTCGCAGAGCACGACGGCGTCGCGGAAGGCCGTGTCGAGGCCGACCATCGCGCGCTCGAGGTCGAAGCACAGCCCCGCGGACCTCTGCGGAGCGCGGGACTCCATGGCGTCCATCTCGGCGGGCTCGATGGCAAAGGAGGGCCGTCTGGCGTTCTTGCGGCACATGGTGGCGAACGTGTTGTGCATGATGGTGTGGACCCACGCCCTGGCCCGCGCCGGATCCTCGAGCGTGTGCACCGCGCACAGGGCCTTGAGCAGGCTCTCCTGCACCAGATCCTCGGCATCGGCCGCATCGCCCGTCACGCGCATCGCCTTGCGCATGAGCTCGTCGCGCAGGGGCAGGACGATCCGATCGAACAGCTCGCGCCCGTCCTGACGGGGGTCCTTGACGTGATGTCCTGGTTTGATCGTATCGCGCATTTTTCGAGCGGCCTCGCCGCATCTCAGAGACGCAATCCCTATGCCAGGCCCCGGCGCTTGCCTGCCGCCGTCGAAAGATCGTGATATCAAGGTGTTGCGAGACCGGCACGGGCTGGCTTCCGGGCGGGGCCCACAACATCATTCACAGGCCCCTGGGCTCTTCATGACAGCAATGTCATACCTGGCGGGTGATCCATCGCATCCGGAGTTACAGCCTGACTGTAGCAACCAGCGGCCTCATTTCGGCATCGGGAGCACGCGGTCAAGGGGCCGTCCAGTTTGACATCCCGAGGCCCTCCGTGCTACCCACACCAGTCCTTGCCCAGGTAGCTCAGTCGGTAGAGCGAGGGGCTGAAAATCCCTGCGTCGCTGGTTCAACTCCGGCCCTGGGCACTGCCTCGAGGACGCGACTGCGCACGCCGAGCCTGCTGGACGCGGTGCCATGGAATCGCGCGCGTGGGCGGTCTCTCATGAGCAGCCCCCGCCCTTGCGCTTCTTGGGCGCCACCTTGAGCACGGGAGATGCCTTCACCTTCAGCGGAGCGGTCTTGGCGTCGGTGAAGTAGGCGTGGATCGAGGCCCTCTCCTCGTAGAGAGCGACCTGATCCTTCGTCACGCCGCCCTCGGGGGTGCGGGGAGGCGAAAGGATGGCCTTCTTCCAGGCCCGCGTACCGCCATCGAGCCAGGTCGCGTAGAGACCGTGTGCGGCGAGCGACGGGGCCAGCTCCCGGACACGCTCGCCATCCCCGCTCACGAGCACGTAAGCGTCCACGTGCGGCAGTTCGTGGGCGGCGGCGCGCTCGGTGAGATCGCCTGCCGACACGAAGATGGATCCCGGCACAGAGGCCTCCTTCGAGCCCTCCCTGATGTCGATGATCGCGATCTCCTGCGACCCCTCGACGAGGATGCGTGCCAGCTCGATGGCGCCGAGCGGGGGCAGAACCTTGCCCTCGTGCTCGTGCTCGTCGGGCCCCACGTAGCGGCCCCAGTCGGCCGGCACGGTGCGGGCGGAGTAGGCGGCTCCCAGGACCACCACTCCGATCAGGCCGGCGGCAAAGAGCAGATGGTGCGTGGCGCTCTTGAGGGGATTGATCCTGATGGGCGCCGGGCCGGGTGCGGGGACCTCGGTGCCGACGAACCGGCGGCGCACCCACCTCTCGATCCGGCCGACCGCGAGGAACGCCCCGCCCGCGAACAGGAAGACGCCGACAGCCACCACCCAGACGGGAGCACCGAGCCAGGAAGGCAGCGATGCCGTCCCCATGGAGGCCGAGTTCGCGAATGCTCCCAGCAGCGGATAGAGCTCGGCGTAGATCCAGCTGCCGAGAGGCACGCCTGCAATCACGAACAGGGCATCGATACGTCCCGAGGCCGCTCCGGCGAGTGACGTCCCGGGGCAGTACCCGGAGACCACGAATCCCGCTCCGAGCACAAGTCCTCCCACGAGCTGGGCCCAGAGGAACGTCTCGTTGAGGTAGAGCAGGCCCATGTCCATGAGGCCCGCACCGGAGAGCATCACCAGCCCTGCCATGGCCGTGAGGATCGCGGTGAACATGACCCGCATCACCCTGAAGTCGCGGCCGTAGAAGATGGAAACGAGATTCTCGGAACGGGCGAATCCGGATCTCTCCAGGGCGAATCCGAAGCCGATGCCCACGAGGAGCTGGATGAACAGGACGATCTCGTCGCCGAATGCGCCGCTCGTGTACAGCGGGAAGAGGGAGCCGCTCATAGCCACTGCCTCCTCACGAACCAGGCGAACGCGTAGGCACCGCCGAAGACCGCGAACATGAATACCCAGGAGCCGAGGGCGAGTTCCGCACCACCCGAGAGCGCCTGGCCGCTCGTACAGCCCCGACCGAGACGCGCCGCGAACCCCATCATGGTGCCTCCGAGCAGCGCGAGGGCGAAGCGTGCAGGCACGGAGATGCGCGGCCCGCGTCCCACGGAGACCTTGTACCGGCCTGCGGTGAGCGCTCCGATCAGTCCGCCGAGGAACACTCCCACCGCGCCGAAGACGATGGAGTCCTTGAGAGGCGCGGCCCCGCCCTCGAAGTACGAGGACCAGGAGGCGAGGCCGAGCGTGTGGTCGGGCACGACGAGGTAGGAGAGCCAGGCGCCGAAGCGGCTGCCCGCCCCGGACGCCCCGAGCCCCCAGCCGAGCAGCAGGAACGAGGCGAGGAGCACGAGGCCGAGGAAGAACCCCGCGATGTAGGGGTTCCAGTACGGCTTCTCCTTGACTGCAATGTCCATTCGATCACTCTCCGTGTTCTAGAAGAAGGTGTTGAGCGGCGCATCGCCTCCCACGCCGGCTGCCTGTCCCGCGGCGACGATCACGTACCTGAGCGCGAGGCCTCCCACGAGGACGAGCACGGGAACCGCTGCCGAGACCACCACCCGGCCCCTGAGCTCGAGCCACTCGAGCAGGAGCGGCGCGGCCACGCCGACGACGACGACGAGCCCCCAGAACGGCGCCGTGTAGGCACCGCCGAGAAAGAGCTGGATCGCCTCGATGTGGCAGCGCGTGGAGGTGGCGTGGCCCACGAAGAACGCGCCGATCAGGGCGAGCTCGGCGCCGAGCGCCCACACGTCCGCACGCGTGAACCAGGCCCGCGCGGCGTGGTCCCTCTCGAGGAGCGCCAGCAGGGCGGCGGCTCCGGAGATCCCAGAGGCCAGGAAGAGCGGCCCGAGCGCGGCGCTGCTCCACAGCGGCCTGGCCACCGAGGCGCCCAGCAGGATGCCCGTGTAGATGCCGAGCGCGACCCCGGTGAGGATGGACAGGCTGGCCACCACGTTCCAGCCCCTCTCGGCCATCGAGGCCGCCCAGGAGGCCGGTGCCGCGCGCACAAGCAGCGACCGGATGGACTCCGGGGCGATCAGCAGCACCTGCACGAGCATCAGGGGAAAGACGAGCAGGAGGATCCACGAGCCCCATGACATGGGCGACGTCCAGCGAAAGGCCGTGTAGAAGCGCCAGACGTGCAGCTTGAGATCGAGATCGAGGAACAGCAGGAACATGCCGGCCCCGAGCAGCAGCGGCGCCGCCACCGCGCCCCAGCGCACGGAGGTCGGGAGCGCGCGCCGTGCGCCCGAGCGGCGCATGTGCAGCCCGATGAAGAAGAGCAGCCCCGCGACGAGGCCGCCGAGGAACAGGTAGCCCGCCACGTCCCAGCCCCAGATGTGGAGCTGCGGATCGATTCCCTCGTTGGTTCTCAGGACGAGTGTCTCGGTCATGGCCCGTGTCCCTCCCCCCTCATGTCAGGTAGTAGACCTGCGGGTCGCAGCCCGAGGCCGGATTGTTGACGTGCACCTTGCGCGAGCGGATGAGCCGCGAGACCTCAGAATCGGGATCGTCCACGTCGCCGAAGGTCATGGCCTCAGTGGGACAGGATTCCACGCAGGCCGGATCCAGGCCCTTGCGAACCCGGTGGATGCAGAAAGTGCACTTGTCCACGTGACCGTCAGGGTGGACGTAGCGCGCGTTGTACGGACACGAGGCCACGCAGGCCTTGCACCCGGTGCACTTGGACCTGTCCACGACCACGAGGCCTCCCTCCACGATCTGGCTCGCGCCCGTGGGGCAGTTGTGCACGCTGGGCGGGTTGTCGCAGTGGTTGCACCGCTCGGAGTAGATCTCGCGGCTCAGGTCGGGAAAGGTGCCGGTGACCACGTACCTCAGCCAGTCGCGGGCAAAACCCTCGGGCGTGTCGTTCTCGGTCTTGCAGGCGACCACGCACGCGTTGCATCCCACGCACCGGACGGTGTCGATGACCATGGCGTATCTCATCTCACGCCTCCACCGCTTCGATGGAGACGAAGTTGACGTTCATCCCCGTCCCACCCATGAGGGGATCAACCTCGAACCTCGTTATGAGGGCGGAGTCGCTCGCGCCCCTGCCGTAGGCCCTCCGGAGCCGCTTGTCGCCGTGCCCGAATCCATGCGGCATGTAGCAGCAGTCCCGCCGGATGGCCTCGGTGGCGCGGAGCTTGATGGGATCGCTCCTCTTGCCGTCCTGGTTCACGAGACGGACCATCTGCCCGCGCTTCAGGCCGTGCTTGCGCGCCACCGCGTTGTGGACCCACACCTGGTTCTCGGCCATGATCTCCGAGAGGATCGGTGCATTGGTCGTCCGTCCGAAGGTGTGTACAGGGACGCGGCCGAACAGCAGCCTCAGCATGCCGGGCGGCGCCTGCGGGTGAGGCGTGTACCGCGGTACCGGATCCAGGCCGGCGGCCTCGAGCGTCTCCGAGTAGAGCTCGATCTTCTTCGACGGCGTGTCGAAGACGGGCGAGAGACCGTCCTCGACGAACGCGGGCGGGCCCGGGACGAGCTGGAAGCCCCGCTTTGCGAGAACGTCGAAGTCGAGTCCCGAGAGCCTGGCCTTCTCGCGGAGGTACTCCTGCATGTCGTCGACGGGCAGGTACCTGCCGAGCCCGAGCTTCTTCGCCAGCTGGCGCGCGATCCACCAGCCTGGCTTGGAGTCGTAGAGCGGCTCGACGACGGGCTGGCGCAGGGCGACGAACGGCTTCTTCCAGGCGCAGGCGTACAGGTCGTCATATCTCTCGAGGTACGTGCACTCGGGAAGGACCACGTCGGCCCAGCCCGTGATCTCCATGGGCATGGTGTCCACGGCCACGAGCAGGTCCAGCTTCTGGATGGCCTTCTCCAGCCTGTAGGGGTTGGGGAAGGAGATGGGCAGGTTCGTGCCGTAGACGAACCAGCCTCGAATGTCGTACGGCTTGCCCGTGAGCGTGGCGTCGACGATGGACGTGGTGACGCCCTCGCCGGCGAATGCAAAGGAGTCGTTCACGCCTGCGGGCGGCCCGGCGGGCTTGGGCCACTTCGGCCCCTGGAGCTCGGGCTTGCTCGGCACGAACAAGCCGCCCCTACGTCCGTAGTTGCCGAGAAGTGCGTTGAGGATGGCGACGGCCCGGAGTCTCTGGGTATCGTCGCCGTACCACGTCACGTGCCGGCCGGGGTGGATCACCGAGCGCGGCCTGCGCTGCCCGATCACGCGGGCCGTGGCCACGATCTGCTCGGGGCGGATCCCCGTGATGGGATAGGCCCACGCGGGCGTGTGGTCCTCGACCGCCTTCCTGAGGAGATCGAGGCCGCCGGCGTGCTCCTCGATGAACTTCGAGTCGTACAGCCCCTCCTCGAGGATCACGTGGATCCAGGCGAGAAGCAGGGCGATGTCCGTCCCCGGCCTGATGGGAAGCCAGTGGCGGGACTTGCCCGCGGCGATGGAGAAGCGCGGATCCACGGTGATGATGTCGGCTCCGCGCGAGACCGCGCCGGCGAACTCCTGCACCGCCGTGTGGTGCATGGTCTCGCCGAGGGGGGGGCCGAGGAGAACGATGCAGTCCGCCGCCGCCATGTCCACCGGTTCGGGGGAGCCCACGGTGTGGCCGTACGTCAGGACCCAGGCCTCGTCCCTGGGGCCGCGGCACTGTGCATAGGACGGCGCCGCCATGTTGGGCGTGCCGTACGCCTTCATGAGCTTCTTGAAGAAGCCCGAGCCCGTACCGTGGTAGAACAGGGCGAGGGCCTCGGCACCGTGCGTGTCCTTGATCTTCTTCATGGCAGCGGCCACCCGGTCGATCGCCTCGTCCCATGTGGCCTCGCGGAACTTCTGCCCGCCCCTGCCGCCGGTCCTGACGAGAGGCGTGCGCAGGCGGTCCGGATCGTAGAGCATGCCCGTTCCGCCAAGTCCTCGCGGGCACAGCATGCCGTTCGACAGCGGGTGGGAGCCGAGCGGCTGGATCTTCGTCGCCCGACCTTTCTTGACGTGCACCTGGATCCCGCACTTCCAGAAGCAGATCTCGCAGAAGCTGGGCACGACGTCTCCGTCGGTGCCCGGATCGAGCCCCGGAACGTGCTTCGCGTCCGCCGCTCCCGCACCGGCGAACACTCCACTTCCCGCGGCCAGTGCGGCGGCACCGGCGGCGGTTCCGGATACCCTGATGAACTCGCGTCTCGTCCACTTCCTCATGGATGGTCCTCGCAACGACTTGTTTACAAGGAGCTTCACTACTCCACTCCAGGATGTCAAGATGTGATGAATAGCTTACCGAAAAGATAATACATCTAACGTCCTTGTTTTGTTGGATATAAAAAAATACCTGAAACATAGCGTTGCAACATGGGTGAAACTGTTTATAATAACAACATGCAACAATCCAGGATCTTCAACGTACCGGATCTCTGGCGGCTCATCGCGGAGAACAGCTTCGATGCGGTCATCATCGTGGACACCGGCCAGCGAATCATCTACTGGAACAGCCAGGCCGTCAGGATCACTGGCTTCACGGCCGACGAGGTCCTGGGCCAGAACTGCCTCGTGGGCGTGCGCTGCCCGAACTGCCTGCGCAGGTGCGGCCTGTTCACGAAGGGCGAGATCTGCGAGCGCACCCTGCCTCTCATCACCAAGTCGGGCCGCGAGATCACCGTCGTGAAGAACGGCCAGCTCATCAAGGACGGCAAGGGCAAGGTGATCGGCGGCATCGAGATCTTCCACAGGCTCCGCAGGGCCAGGACGCGTCCCGGCGCCCCGGAGGAGGAGAACCGGATCCGGGATGCACTCGCCGCGCACAAGTACAGCAGGGAGAAGACGGCGAAGACCCTCGGCATGAGCAGGGCGACCCTGTGGCGCAAGATGAAGAAGTACAACCTCTGAGGCTACGAGATCGTTCTCATCCTCTTCAGGCCACGCCGCCCGCAGGCGGCGTGAACACCCGCTGGCCCAGCTCCCTGTCCATCATGAACAGGGCGGGACGATCGTCTCCGAGGAACTTGAGCTGCTGGACGATCGCCTT
>JAFDER010000070.1 GCA_019310245.1 Deltaproteobacteria bacterium | reverse complement strand
TTTTGTCACGAAACGTGGAGCCCACGCCCGTATGCCGGTCCGAGATCGCTCGACCTCGCGGCTCGCGGCAGGCATCCGACCTCGGTTGATTTCCGCTCACGCGTGTGTCACATTCCCCTCCGTCATGCCCGTCAAGAAAAAGAAGAAGTTCAGCCGCAAGGAGCTGAAGAAGCCGGACGAGTTCATCAGCAAGAGCGCCGAGTTCAGCGAGCTCATGGTCGTGCACAAGCGCAAGATCCTCATCGGCGTCGCCGTCGCCGTCGGCCTGCTCGTCGCGGGATCGGCCTACTACGTGTTCAACGAGGAGAGGGCGCTGACCTCCTCGCAGGGCATGATGGAGGCGCTCGACGTGCTGAGCCGGCCCGTCAAGACGGTCCAGCTGTTCTCCGGATCGAGCGAGGGCGAGGACGAGGAGAGCTTCGCGTCCCTGCACGAGAAGGACGAGGCCACGCAGAAGGCCTTCCACGAGGCCGTGGAGAAGGCATCCAGCGCACCGGTCAAGCGCATGGCCATCCTCGGCGAGGCGCAGGCATTGCTCGGCCTCGGCAAGTACGAGGAGGCGGCCGGGGCGTACCAGCTCTTCATCGACTCGCCGGAGGGCGCCGAGACGTTCCTGTTCCTCGCGTACGAGGGACTGGGCCTCGCGCTCGAGGGTCAGGGCAAGCTCGACGAGGCCACGAAGCAGTTCAAGACGCTCGGAGGCGTCGGCGACGGCAAGTACGAGCCACTGGCGTTGTATCATCAGGCACGGATCCTCGAGTCGCAGGAGAAGAAGGCCGAGGCCAAGGACGTCTACGCAAGCCTCGCAAAGCGCATCAACGAGGCGCCCAAGATGACTCCCATGCTGGGCTACCTGCAGGAGCGCATCGCCGGCAAGGAGGGCGTCCCGGAAACCGCGGGCTTCAAGCCTCCGTCGGGCGAACCCGGAATGCTCATGGGCCCTGGCGGGCAGATGCTCCCCACCGGCGGTGGACCCGGCGGGGGTGGGATGGACCTGGATCCCGAACAGCTCCAGAAGCTCAGGGAAGCCCTGCAGAAGCTGCAGCAGGAAGAGGCGGGAGCCGGACCGCCGCCGCCCGGACCGCCGCCGCCCTCGGAAGGTGCGGCGCAGGGCGGCGACCAGACGCAATGAGGCCGGGACGCGCACTCGCCGCACTCGTGGCCGTTGCGCTGACGGGCTGCGTCGGCGTCGATCTGGCCACCGTCCGCCACCTCGCACCACCCGACCACAAATGGACCAAGGTCCTCGTACCCGCCTGGCACGGTACGCTGGTCCTGGGAACGGAGCGCACGTACAACCCCTTCGAGGGCTCGACGCCGGCGTCGGACCCGGCAAGAGGCCGGCTCTACGCGGGCTCGTCCACGGGACGGTTCTACGCGCTCAGGAGCGAGGACGGCGCGCGGCTGTGGACCTTCGACTCGGGCGAGGCGATCCACTCGACGCCCGTGCTCAGCGAGGACGGCAGCGTGCTGTACTTCGGCAACGAGGCCGGGCGGCTCTACGCGCTCGACGCGTCGACGGGCAAGCAGGTCTGGCACTATCAGGCGACCTCCGAGATCAGGTGCAGGCCGCTGCTGCACAAGCAGATCCTCATCTTCAAGGATGTCAGGGGCAAGGTGCACGCGATCGACGCCGAGAAGGGTTCGAACCTGTGGCTCTTCAGGGGCCCGATGCCCGAGGGGTTCCTCATCGAATCGAGCGCCGGGGTGGGACTGGCCTCGGGCCGGGTGCTCGCCGGATTCAGCGATGGCACGGCCGTGGGGCTGAAGCTTCTCGACGGCTCGGTCTCGTGGAAGGCCGACCTCTCGGAGTACCTGCCCGGTGACGACCCCCTCGGGGAGGAGAAGGCGGACGTGAGCACGACGCCGATCGTGATCGACGCCGAGCACGTCCTGTTCAGCTCGTACAAGGGCGGGCTGTTCGCCCTCAACCCCGTCAGCGGCGAGATCCTCTGGCGAAGGAGCGACATCCCCCGGGTCTCGGGGCTCTCGACGCACGGCAGCAGGATCTTCGTGTCCATGGCGTCCCGGGGCGTCATGGCCCTGGACATGGACGGCGACACGGTCTGGAGGAGCCACTTCTCGAGTGGCACGATCTCCGACCCGGTCGTCCACGCGGGCAGGCTCTACGTCACGGACAGCAAGTTCGGGCTCGTCGTGCTGAGCATCGGGACGGGCCAGATCCTCGACCGGTTCACACCCGCCTGGGGCGCCTCGGCGCGACCGCTCGTCCGCGGTGGGCGGGCGTTCTTCATCTCCAACGGCGGTCAGCTGTACTCGTTCTACCTGAACAAGGCGAAGAAGCTGTAGGTCCCGTAGCCCTTTCATGCTGGTTCACCTCATAGGCGTGGGCGGCACCGGGATGGGCAACCTTGCCGTCCTGCTCAGATCGGCGGGCCACAGGGTCAGGGGATCGGACTCGGGGATCTACGCGCCCATGGACTCCATCCTCGAGCAGGCCGGCGTGGAGGTGATGGAGGGTTACTCGCCGCGCAACCTCTCTCCCGCCCCCGACCTGGTCGTCATCGGCAACGTGTGCCGGCCGGACCACGTCGAGGCGCGGTCGGCCGTGCGCGCGGGAATGGCGGTTGCCTCCCTGCCGGCAACCCTGCGCGGCCTCGTCCTGAGGGGTCGCAGGCCTCTGGTGGTCGCCGGAACGCACGGCAAGACCACCACCTCGTCGCTCCTCGTCCACCTGCTCGAGAGCGCGGGAACGGACCCCGGATTCCTCGTGGGCGGGAGGCTCGCGGGCCGCGCGAGCGGCACTCACCTGGGTGCGGGGCCGTGGTTCGTCCTCGAGGGTGACGAGTACGACTCGGCGTTCTTCGAGAAGCATGCCAAGTTCCTCTCCTACGAGTCCGACGGACTGATCGTCACGTCGGTGGAGCACGATCACCTCGACATCTACCCGACGTGGAGAAGCTACCGGACGGCGTTCGAGCGGCTCGTGACGGGGCTGCCGCGCACGGGATGCCTCGTCGTGTGCACGGACCGGGACGAGGGGCGGCGGATCGCCTCGCTCTCGCCGGCTCGCACGTTCACCTACAGCCTCGACGGCGGATCGGACGCCGACTACCGGGTGGTGGATCTCGAGCAGACCGCGGGGCGAACGCGGTTCCGCCTCCTGGCCCCGCGCGGGGATCTCGGCGCATTCGAGTCCCGTCTCGGTGGTGCACACAATGCGGCGAATGCGGCATCGGCCATCGCCCTGTGCGTGGAGCACGCCGGCGTGGATCCCGACGTCCTCAGGCAGGCCCTCCCGGCCTTCGAGGGCGTGGCCAGGAGGCAGGAGGTCGCCGGCAGCGCCGGCGGCGTGGAGGTGCTCGACGACTTCGGCCACCATCCCACCGCCATCAGCGTCACGATCCAGGGGCTGCGGGCCGGGCTGCCCCCGGACGGCCGCCTGATCGCCGTGTTCAGACCGGCGAGCGCGACGGCCTGTCGCTCGATCCATCAGGACGAGTACGCACTCGCGCTCGCCCGTGCCGATGCGGCGGTCGTCGCACCGCTGGCGCGGACGAACATCCCGCAGGCCGAGCGGCTCGACCTCGAGAAGCTGGCGGCCGACGTGGAGAGAAGCGGCGGCCGCGCGGTCCTCGCCCCCGACCTCGAGGCCATTCCCGCGGCCGTGGCCCGCCTCGCGAGGCCGGGAGACCGGGTCGTCTTCTTCTCCAACACCGACCCCGGGACCCTGCTCGCGGACACCCTGAAGCTCCTCGCGCAGCGTGCCGGCAGCTCGTGAGCCAGTACGGCCGCGTTGACGTTCAGCGGTCCATTTGACATAGTGCCGGCGATGAAGAGCGCCCTACGCCGACGCCAGATCAGGGACTGTGCGCGCAAGGTCATCAGCCAGAAGGGCTACCATGCGGCCGCGGTGGCCGACATCATCCGCGAGGCCGGCGTGGCGCGCGGCACGTTCTACCGCCATTTCGATGGCAAGCGCGACGTCTTCGAGCAGCTCATCGACGAATTCTTCGTCTCCCTCGAGCTGGGGATCCGCCGCGTGGACATCTCCGAGGGCTCTCCTGCGGTGACCGAGCAGATGCTCGACAACGTGCACCGGGTCCTCCGCATCCTGTTCGACAACGCGGACCTGACGAGGATCCTCTTGCGCGAGGCGGTCGGGATCGACGAGGAGTTCGACAGGAAAATCGATGAATTCTACAGCAGGATCCTCTCACTGATACAGCTGAGCCTGCGCCACGGGCAGGAAATGGGAATCGTGAGAGAGTGCGACACGAAGATCGCCTCCCTGATCGTTCTCGGGAGCGTGAAGCAGGTGATGGATTTCGCAATTGGATCGAGAAAGCAGCTCCCCGCGCCGCAGGCGGTCGGCAGGGAGCTGCTCAACCTGGTGGCGGGCGGCCTGTTCATCACGGACGTCGCCGCGCCCGGCGGACAGGGGCAATGAGCAGAGGCAAGAAGAAGATATCGGCAGATTCAAGGGTCAGCCAGCACCCGGACATCGCATCGCGCACGATAGACGATCAGGAGGTGGTGGTCGTCCCGGCCACTCGCAAGCTCCAGATCCTCAACGAGGTGGCGACACGCATCTGGGAGCTGTGCGACGGACGCTCGGTTGGCGACATCACCGACGCGATCGTCGAGGAGTTCGACGTGAAGCCGTCCGTGGCGCGCAGGGACGCCCTCGAGCTCGTCGAGGACATGCACGAGCGCGGGATGGTCGTGATCGAGTGACGATCCGCGCCGGCAGGCAGAGCGGCTTCCGCATCCTGCTCGAGAGCCTGGCCGCCAGGCAGGAGACGCCCGTGGCGGCGATGCTCCAGCTCACGGCCCGGTGCAACCTGCGCTGCCAGCACTGCTACCAGGTCGAGCGCAGGAAGCGCGAGCTCACGACCGCGCAGTGGTTCTCCACGCTCGACGAGCTCCACGATGCCGGCGTGCTGTTCCTCACGCTGTCCGGGGGAGAGCCTCTCCTGCGTCCGGACTTCTTCGACATCTGCCGCCGGGCCAGGGAGCTCAGGTTCGCGCTGCAGCTCAAGACGAACGCCCTCCTCATCGACCGCAGGGCCGCCGACCGCCTGGCCTCCCTGGCGCTCTTGGACGTGCAGATGAGCCTGTACTCGACGCAATCGAAGGTCCACGACTCGATCACGGGCCTGCGCGGCAGCCACCGCCGGCTCATGAGCGCCGCCCGCATGCTGGTCAGGAGGAACGTGAAGGTCTCCATGATGACGCCCATCATGGTCGTGAACGTCGGTGAGATCGACGACCTCGTCTCTCTCGCGGACCGGGAGGGCTTCGACTGGTCGATGGACCCTCACCTGAACGTGTGCGAGGACGGCGGGTGCACGCCGCTGTCCCTGCGCACGAGCGACGAGCAGCTCGAGGAGATCTTCTCGAACCCGAAGCTCGTGGACGCGCGGGCGGTGAGGCGCCTCGCCCGCGAGAGGCGGCCCGCGGACCGCGTGTGCAACGCCGGCAGGGTGAGCTGCTGCATCACGGCCGAGGGCGAGGTCATGCCCTGCCCGCTCCTGCAGGTCTCGTTCGGCAACGTGCTGAACAGACCCTTCGCCAGGATCTGGACCTCCTCGAGGAAGCGCGCCCGCATCGACGCGCTGACCTGGAACGACCTGCCCGGGTGCCGGGACTGCAACCTCATGCCGTGGTGCGTGAGGTGCCACGGCGCCGCGCTCATCGAGGACGGCGACATGAAGGGCCCATCGCGCATCGCCTGCTCGGCTGCGGCGGCCCGGCGCAGGGCCGTCACGAGGAAGCGCGCCTCACGGGGTTGAAGCGCTCTCCTCTCGCGCGCCACCGCTCCGGATCGAGGCCACGGCCTCTGCGAGGGCCTCCTCGATCATCTCAACGGGAGGCCTGCGGATGTAGCCCTCGTCCATGAGGTGGTGGATCATGGAGCGCGCCTCGCTGATGTCACTCTGGGCCTTCTCGAGGACCTGCTCGTAGCTCATCTGCCTGCGCGCCACCCCGTCCTTGATGGCCTGCATCGCGACGCGGGCCGCCTCCTGCGGGAAGAGCACGTCCTCTCCCATGCGCGGCACGATGTTCTCCGGCGTGATCCCGCGGGCCTCGGCCGTCTCGGCGATGGCCCTGGCCGCCTCGATGGCCATCCCGTCCGTGACGCTCGTCGCGCGCACGAGCAGGGCGCCCTTGAGGATCCCGGGGAATCCCAGGGAGTTGTTCACCTGGTTCGGGAAGTCGCCGCGGCCCGTGGCAACGACCGCTGCGCCCGCTGCGCGGGCCGCGTACGGGTAGATCTCGGGTACGGGGTTGGCGCACGCGAACACGATGGGATCCCTTGCCATCGAGCGGATCCACTCGGGCTTGATCGTCCTGGGATCCGGGCGTGACAGGGCGATGATCACGTCTGCCCCGCGCACGGCCTGCGCCCTGTCGTCGATCGACCCGGGATTCGTCTTCTCGCACAGCTCCCACTTGCGGTAGAAACGCGGGTCGTTCTCGATGTCGGCCCGGCCGCGGTGGAGCGATCCCTTCGAATCGAAGATGACCATCTTCCCGGGATCCCCGCCGGCCTTGATGATGAGCCTCGCGATCGTCGTGTTCGACGCGCCCGCACCCAGCATGAAGATGCGCACGTCGCCTATCTTCTTGTCGACGATCTTGAGCGCGTTGATGAGCCCGGCCAGGGTCACGCACCCCGTGCCCTGGGCGTCGTCGTGCCACACCGGGATGTCGCACTCCTGCCTCAGCACGTCCAGCACCTTGAAGCAGTTGGGCTGGGAGATGTCCTCCAGGTTGATGGCGCCGAACGAGGGCTGGACCATCTTGACGAACTCGATGATCTTGTCCGGGTCGTTCTCGCCCTGTGCGTTCCGGCTGTCCACGCACAGGGCGACCGAGTCCACGCCGCCCAGGTACTTCATGAGGAACGCCTTGCCCTCCATCACGCCGAGGCCGCCCGAGGGCGTGACGTTGCCGTCGCCGAGCACGCGGGTCGAGTCGCTCACCACGCCCACCAGGTTTCCGCGGTTGGAGAGCTCGAACGACAGGTCGTTGTCATCCCGGATCGAGGTGGACACCATCGAGACGCCCGGGGTGTACCACACGTTGAACCAGTTGAACCCGTAGAGCCCGGCCTTGGGGACGGTCACCATCTTGCCGCCGTAGAACCTGTGCGCCTTGAACGAGAGCGACTTGAGAAACGTCGTCTTCGCCCGCGCGAGATCTTCCTGCGAGAAGTCCTGCGGGAACAGCGAGTTGAGGTTGTCGAGTCTGAGGTCGATGTCGGTCATCACCACGCTCCGTCTACTCATATAAGGTCCGGAACGACAGCGACTATACCTGACCCATGCGAGAGGGTCATTCAAGCGCCAAGGGGCGGGCCGGGCTACTTCACGCGGAGCTTCGTGGCCTTGCCGGACACGACGAGTGAGGGATCGGCGACGGGCGCCACCTGGGGTCCCGGCTGGATGGCCTTGCCTTGCCGGATGCCGGCGAGCCGGTAGGTGAGAGCGATCTTGCCGCTCCCCGGCTTCGGGTAGAAGACGATCCTGTCGGAGGAGAGATCGTAGCCGAGGATCTTGCCCTGATCGAGCAGGGCGTCGAGCGACGCGGTCTCCACGTCGGCGTTCGAGGGCAGCGGCTCGATCAGGGTCACGGGCTGCGGCTTGCCCTTGAAGTCCACGTGCAGCCCCACCTTGACGAGGTGTCCGGATCCGGAGGAGAGATCCTTGAGGGTCCGCTTGACCGCATAATCCGGCGCTCCGGGCACGGCCTCCGACTTCATGGCCTCGCCGGACCACTTCATGACCGTGAGCTTGACGGGCGCCTTGAGGTTGCCGTCGTAGCTGACCTCGACCTTGTTGTCTCCCTTCTCGAGGTACTTCGTGAACTCGAACTGCCGCAGGGAGACCGCGGACATGAACGGATCGTCGGGATCGATCTCGACCCGGTAGACGGTCTTGCCGTTGACCTTCACCTCGACCGTGGAGGCCACCTCCTTCTTCGTGGGTGGGATGACGAGCAGCGCCCTGACGGCCGCCGCCGTGCCGCTGGCGTTGTGCCACGCGCCGAACGACTCCTGGGTGGACAGGACGTACTGCACCGAGCGCCGGATCTCCGACTCGAACTTCTCGGAATCGAACGCGTGCAGGAGCTCCATCGAGGCGGCCGTGGCCTCGAGCGTGCCGCCGAAGGCATGGAACCACGACGGCTCCCAGTAGGCCTCTTCGCGCAGCTTGATGAGCTTCTTGGCCACGATCTCGAGGTCGGCCTCGAGGTACGGGTTCGCCGCGTTCTTGAGCTTTGCCCACGTCCACACGCCCATGGCGGCGTGGCTGAGCGCCAGCGGGTCGCGCATCGTCTCGTCGACGATGAGCGGACGGAACTGCCCGGTGAGCTTGTTCATGGAGGCGAGGATCGTCGAGTCGTTCGCCAGGTTCGGGAACGCCTCGCAGGCCAGGGCCATGACGCGGAAGATCTCCGCGCTCACGCCGAGCTGCACCTCGTTCGTTCCTCCCTCCCAGAACGCGATGGCCTTGACGGACCACAGGTTGTCAGAGCCGAGGCTGTTCGAGAGGCTGTGGAGCGCGGAGCGCACGTTCGGCTCGGGCACGGGCAGGCCTGCGCGCTTCATCTCCACGAGACCCTCGAGCGTCTGGGCCGTCATGTACGGATTCGAGACCGGGACGTCAACGCCCATCCCGCCGGAGGGATCCACGCGCAGGAGCTTGACGTGCCAGCCCCAGCCGCCGTCCCCGTTCTGGCTCATGAGAAGCGCCGCGAGCGACGCCTGGAGACGGAGCCTCAGGTGCCCGAGCGTGTCCTCGTTCGAGCCGTAGGCCGCGAGGTACTGGTACGCCATGGCCGTGACGAGCGCGTTCGAGGAGATGAAGTCGATGGCCCCGCCCGGCTGGTCAACCATGGACTCGAGCCCCTGGATGACCGGGACGGCATTGGGGAACGAGACGTTCAGGAACGCCTCCACGTGGGCGTCCTTGCCCGAGAGGTGCACCTTGGCCTTGAAGGGCTTGTCCCTCTTGACCGTGCCTTTGGCCTTGATGTGGGTGGGCAGACCGGCCGGGTGCACGTAGATCTCCCGGCGCTCCACGTCCTTGACGCCCGCGCCCTCGACGTACACATCGTACTCGACCTTGCCCGCGCGCAGGGGCTTGATCACGAACGCCGCGGCGCCCGTGCCTCCCTCGGGCACCGAGAGCTTCTGCTCGGAGGGGCCGATGATCTTCAGGCCGTCGGACTTCAGGCCGATCTTCACCTTGACCGTGCCCTTCGTGAAGTTGCGCACCGCGCTCGTGACCTCCACCTCGTCGCCCAGGGTGAGCGTGGCGGGAAGGTCCGAGCGCGCGTAGAGGTCCTGCGCCACGTCCACCTTCTCGCGCAGCAAGCCGATGCGCCCCTTCTTGTCCGAGGCGATGAGCGTCACGGTCTGCGTGGTGATCGAATCGGGCAGCACGGCGCCAAAGCTCACCTTGCCCTTCTTGGCCTCGAGATCGGGCGCCCACAGGCTCGTCTCGGCGAAGTTCGTGCGGATGACGACGCGCACCTTCGGTCCAGTGGCGACGGACGTGCCCGAACTCAGGCTCAGGCCCATGGCCGCGCCGCCGATCATCCCGTCCATGTCGTCCTCCCCGGCCGCCATCTCGTAGTCCATGGGGGAGGCGTCCAGCATGGCCATCGACATGGGCTGCGCCATGGGCTTGCTCGCGGACTTGGTGGCCACGCTGTACTTTCCCGCGCCCATGCCGTAGCCCACGCCTCCGCCGCCCTCTCCGCTCCCGGTCAGTCCCAGGCCTCCGGCCCCGAAGCTCTCGCCGATCTCTTCGCCCATCAGGGAGCCGTACGCACCATCCGGCGACTTCTTCTTGTACTTCTTGGACTTCTTCGACTTCTTCTTCTTCGGCTTCTTCTTGCCCTTCTTCTTGCCCTGCTTCTTGTACTTCTTCTCGTCCTTCTTCGCCGTGAGGGTCGACTTCGGCTTCTCGTCGACGTTCTTGCCTCCGGCCCGGAAGCCGAACGGCGGGAGGGCGATGTCGTAGAGCGGGTAGCCCCAGTTGCGGCTCACCACCGGCCAGGTGAGGATCTTCGATCCCGTGGTCGAGAGCACCTTGAGCTGGGGGTTGTAGAACTTGTCCATGGGCGTGATCTCGAGCGGGTCGAGCATGCCGATCACGGCCTGGTCCACGATGCTCGCGCCCACGGCCGCGCTCACCAGCTTGCCGTCGCGGTCCCTGACCTCCGCCTTGAGCTTGACCTTCTCGCCCGGCGAGACCTTGTCCGGAAGGCCCTTGAGCGTGATCTCCAGCTCCCTGTCGGCCACCACGGGCAGGTTCTGCCCCTCGGTGAGCAGGCCCACGGGCTCGGAGCCCTTCTTGCCCAGGCAGAAGATGGTCAGCAGCATCGATCCCCATGCCGGCGCCGGGAACGTGCCGCGCGCGATGTACCCGCCCTTCTCCTTCGAGACCGGCACCAGGGCTGCACCGATGAGCGCGCCCGAGGAGTCGACGATGTCCACGTGCACCACGTCCTCCATGGGCTTGAAGTCCATGGGGAAGCGGATCACGATGTCCGTGTCGTTCTTCTCCTTGACCATGCCCTCGGGGATCTCGCTCGTCATGGGGCGCGGCGGGTGGTAGTACGCGTAGACCGTCGCCTGCGACGCGTCCACGCCCTTGATGTAGACCTGGCCGTACAGGGTCAGCTTGCCCATCTTCATCTCGAACTTGGCGATGCCGCTCTTGTCCGTCTCGGCCCACAGGGTCTTGCCGTCGATCACCAGCTTGACCTTCCGCTCCCTGATCGGCACCTTGTCGAGGTCGACCACGCGCACCATGGCACGCACCGTGTCGCCCTCGGAGTACTGGTCCTTGTCCATCTCCACGACCACCCGGTAGGGATTCGACGTGAAGCGCATGTCCCTCTTGATCTCGTCGTTCCTGCCGAACTCGTCGGTGACGCTGATCGTCACGCGCACGTTCTCGTCCTCGCCGATGTCCTTCTTGATCTTCTCGAGGGCCTTCTCGTCGATGAGGATCTTGTGCGGGCCCTTGCCCTTGACCTTCTTCTCCTCCTCGAACCTCACCTCGCCCCTGGCCTCCACCGTGACCGCCATCTGCCCTTCCGTGAACGCGCCGCCGCCGAACATCCCCAGCTTGATCTCGATGGGCAGGGTCTTGGTGTCCTTGGTCAGGAACCGCCCCAGATCGTGCTTGATGTCGATGACGGGCGGGACGAACCTCTCGATGCGCAGCTTCGCGCGGGCCGTCTCGCGCTCGAACGTGGCCTCGAGCGTGTAGCGCCCCTCGGGTGCGTGCTCGGGCAGGGGGATGTCGAACGTGGCGATGCCGTAGCCGTCCGTCTCGACGGACCCGCCCGCCACGATGCGGCCCGACTCGTCCTTGAGCAGCAGGTCCAGCGCCTTGTGGGTCAGCGGCTCGAAGTCGTCCCTCAGGCTCCACGCCACGCTCCGGATGTGGATCGTCTGTCCGGGGTTGTAGACCCCGCGATCCGTGTACACGAACACCGAGGCGCTCTCGAACCCCTGCGTCCGGGGGTAGGCGTTGAAGTACGTGTGGCCGTGGAAGAGCTTGGCGCCCTTCTTGTAGACCACGTCCAGGTTGTGCTGGTTGTTGTAGTTGGGGGTCTTGTTCGGCGAGACGAAGAACACGAACGTCCCGAGCTTGTCGGCGTGGCCGATGATCATGCCGTCCAGGAACACCTGTGCTCCGGCCGCCGGCTTGAACTTCGGATCGAAGGAGGCCAGGTGGATGTAGGTGCCCATCTTCGACCACAGCTGGTACGGCGTGTCGATGACCAGGGCCAGCGCGCCGTCGAACCCGGCCTGCGAGTTGAAGGTCGCATCCGGGTCCTTGGGAGCGTCACCGATGAGGATGGGCAAGAGCTCCACGCTGCTCGTGACCAGCTTGTCCCCGGCCTCCTCGGCATGGGCCTGGTCCCCAACGGCCTGAAGCACGAGCACGAGGGCCGCGACGCCGGCCAGCGACTTGACAACCA
>JAFDER010000393.1 GCA_019310245.1 Deltaproteobacteria bacterium | reverse complement strand
GCCCACGTAGACCTCCGCGTCCGTGGGGCCCGGCTCCCAGCCCTCGATGGTGTCGGCGGCCGTCACGGATCGTGGGGTGATCAGGAAAAGGATCGATCCAAGAGCAGCAATCGCCTCGTGATTCCGTGTCACGTTCTACGAATCCCTGTCCGCCCCGTTCGCGGTCATGTGGCTCACGTGGATGTCCGCGGCCACGTCCGCGTCCAGGGCCAGGTCCGTGCCATCGAAGTGGATGCAGAACGCGGGGTGGCGGCGGTGCATCTCCACGATGAGCCCGGGAGTCACTCCCAGCGACGTGAGCCTGTGGAGCCGCTGGTGATCGCGGGGCTTGATGTAGATGATGCGGCCCCGCTCACCGGGCTGGAGCGCGGTGAGCGGTACCACCTGGCTCTCGACCGTGGTGCGGCCGTCCTTGCAGCAGGATCCGGGCGGGATGGGACCGCCGTGCGGGCACGTGGCGGGGTGGCCCAGGAGCGTGCAGACGCCGTCCACCAGCTCGGGCCTGATGTCGTGCTCCACGATGCACGCGAGCTCGGACGCGCGCTCCCTGTCCAGCCCGAGGAGCGAGGCGAACAGGACCTCGGTGAGGCGGTGGCGCCGCGTCACGTCCTCGGCCATGGCACGTCCCTCGGCAGTGAGCGCGAGCTTCGTGCCCTGGCTGGTGATCAGGCCCTCCTGTACGAGCGTCCGGATGTCCTGGTCCCCGATGGCCGGGTCCGCGCAGTCGGCACCATCGTCCATCTCCCCGTGAGCCCTCTCCTCGGCCATGAGGATCGCCTCGAGCGTGTTCTCCCGGTGTTTTCTGTCCATGACTCCCGTTCCTCCCTTCAGGCGAACGTCACGCCCGCGAGCCTCAGCACGGCGTTGACAAGCGCGCCGACGAGCACTGAGTAGATCGACACGGATCCCACGATGAGCGCGGCGGCCCTGAGGCCTCGCTCCTTTGCCAGCACGATGAACGCGTTCACGCAGGGGGTCAGGAAGGTCATCACGAGCATCGTGACCACGAGCTGCACGCCGCTGTACCCGTCCTTGAGGAGGTTGAGCTCCGCGGCGCCGCTCTCCCTGCGGATCATCGTCTTGATGAACACGTGCATCGCGCTGTCGGGAAGGCCGAGCAGGCCGTTCATGAGGGGCGATGCGAGCCTCTCGACCAGGGCGAGCCCCCCGATCCGGTCGAAGATGAACAGCGCGAGCGCCGCCACGAGGAAGAACGGCACGGCCTCGCGCATGAAGGCGTAGGTCATGCGCAGGGTGCGCGCCAGGGCGTGGCGCAGGCGCGGCACGCGCATGGGCGGCACCACCATGACGAAGTCCGCCTGCAGGCCGGGCAGAAAGCGGTTCGCGAGAGCGCCCGCCACGAAGATCTGCACGGCGATGACGCCGAAGACCAGCAGGGTCGCACCGGCAGGCAGGTCCGCCAGGACCACGAGCATCACGGCCAGCAGGGGCGCGCAGGGGATGCCCAGCATGAGCAGGAACGAGGCGATGAGCCTCTGCTTCCTCGTCTCGAGCATGCGGGTGGTCACGAGCGCCATGGTGATGCAAGAGAAGCCCATCACGAGAGGCATGACCCCCTTGCCGTTGAGCCCCACGAGGCGCAGGACCCTGTCGAGCAGGATGGAGAGCCGGGGCAGGTATCCGGACTGGTGGAGGATCTCCAGCGCGAAGTAATAGAACAGGATCACGGGCATGAGCAGGCCGAAGGCCAGGAACAGGCCCGTGGGCAGGAGCCCGAAGTCCTGGTCCATGATCGCGTCGCGCACGAGCGCCGACGGGATCGGCGCCACGAGCGCGTCTGCCCAGGGGATGAGGTACGCCTGGAACACGTGCCGGTCGATGGCGTCCACCACGAGCGTCGCTCCCAGCGCGCCGACCCAGTAGTACATCGCGGCCACGACCAGCACGGCGAGCGGGATGCCGAAGAGCGGGTGCTGGGCCAGCCGGCCCAGGTGCTCGAGCCATCCCCTCTCGCGCGGCTCGGTGTGCACCACCTCGTGGACGAGCCGCTCGGCCTCCTCGTAAAGGACGTCGGTGATCAGCACCTCGAGCGGGAGGCTCTCGTCGCGCTGCACCCTGAACACCGCTGCCCGGACGTCCTCCAGGATCTCGCCCCCCTTCCCGGCCTCCACGATCCGCTCCGCCCGCCGATCGCCTGTGAGGAGCAGCAGCCCCAGACCGCGGCTCCATGCCGGCAGGTCCTCGAGAATCGCCCCGATCTCGCGCAAGGCCTTCTCGATGCGGCCGGGGTAGCGCACGGGCCGGTTCGGGACGACGGGACGGCGCAGGCTGCCCAGGAGCCTGGCCACGCCCATGTCCTCCACGGCCACCGTTGGCACCACGTCGACGCCGAGGCGGGCCCCGAGCAGATCGTAATCCACCTCGATCCCCTGGCTCATGGCCTCGTCGCTCATGTTCACGGCGACGACCATGGGGACGAAGAACTCGGTCGCGTGCAGCGCCAGGGCCAGGGATCGGCGCATGTTCTTCTGGTCCATCACCACGAGCAGTGCCCGCGGCGAGTCCGTCAGCAAGGCGTCCCGGGTGAGGGACTCGTCCTCGCCCTGGGCGAAAAGCGTGGCCGTGCCCGGCGTGTCGATCACCTTGACGCCGGGGCGCGATGCCCTTCCGGGCAGGAGCGACCTCAGCCCCGTCGCGCTCCTCAGCCATCCCTCCGTGAGGCTCTGCGTGCTGCCGGATGAGGCGGAGTCCTCGAAACGCACGGAGCACAGGCGCCGGAAAAGGCTCGTCTTGCCCGACTGGAGGATCCCCAGGAGGAGGATACGCTGATCCGCGCTGGCCATCGCATTGTTAGATTTAACTAACTGAGTCAGATAAGCAAGCCAAAAACAATCTTTCTTTGGCGGCTACTTCGATTCCTAATTGTTTCAGGTGGATTACGACAGAAGCCCTAGAATCTCCATGAGAGGGAACAGGCGCGGCCACCGCAGCACGTCAGTCGGGCTCGCCCTCGGGCAGTTCCAGGAGCGGGACGGACTGTACGGCGCTTCCCGCGATCCCCCTGACAGAGCTGTACATGTGGTTCGTGCTGATCAGCACCTTCTCGATCTGCTTCTCGCGCTTCTTCCAGATGGAGTGCATGGCGCGCTTCTCGGCCTCGAGGTCGCTCTGCATCTGGGTGAAGCCCTCGACGATGGCCTCGATCTGGAGGCGGAACTCGTTGCTCGTCAGGTAGTCGTAGAGCATGCCCATCTTGTCGCCCTTGTTCTCCTGGGCGGCGATGGCGGTGCTCATGCGCACGATGGAATCCCGGAGCACGGCCGAGAGGCCCTTGAAGTCCTCGAAGCTGCAGATCCACACGCCCTCCCTCAGCCCCATGCGATCCATGTCCGCGGGCATGGCCTCGGTCACGAGCACGCCGATGTCCGCGCCCCTTTCCCGGATGTCGTTCTTGAACTTCTCGATCCACGCCGGCTGGAAGGCCTTGGTGCGCTTGCTCTCGTAGTAGATCGTCCCGCAGGACGTGCGGGATCGCGTGTTGACGACCTGCAGGCAGTCCGCGCCCCTCTGCCCCTTCTTGATCTCCTCGATGGTGTCGAGGGGAAACCGGGACTCCAGCCACTCCTGGATCGCCAGCTCCTGCACCTCGCCCTGCACCTGCATGGAGCCCTGCTCCGCCTTCCTCTGCGCCTCCTGGAGCTGGCTCTTGAGCTGCTCGATGACGTGTTCCTTCTCCATGACCTTGAGCTGGACGTTCTCCTCGAGCGTCTTGCGGATGCTCTTCTTCTCCCTG
>JAFDER010000392.1 GCA_019310245.1 Deltaproteobacteria bacterium | reverse complement strand
GCTCTCGGTGGTGCTCGCAAGCTCGCCGTCCGCATTGGACAGGACGATGGACTCCACGTTGTCCTCCTCGATGAGGACGGGCACGGCGGCCTCGCCGGAGATCACGCTGATGCGCGGGAAGTCCGGGCCGAACGATGCCGTGGGGGCCGTGTTGTCCACCGTCACGTCGCGGGCATCGGAGGTCGCCTCGGCATCCGCCTCCGACGTGACGCGAGCCTCGAGCACGACGGCGCCATCAGCCAGGTCGGTGGTGTCCCACGAGAGGGTCGCGCTCACGCAGCCCTGCGCGACGTCGATCCCGGCGACGACCGCATCGCCTGCAAGGAGCTCGACGCGCGTGACCGGCCCCGTGACGTTGATCTGCACGTCCACGACGTCGTTGACCACGGTGCCCGCCGCGGGCGATTCGTTCGAGCAGGTGATCTCCTCGGGCTCGTCTCCCGTGCCGCTGCCCGAGCAGGCCGTCAGGGCAATCGAGAGCAGGATGGCGGTCGTCGTTCTCATCATGATCTTCCTCGCTGCATAATGTGTGAGCTGCGAGGTGGACTACTACAGGATGAACGAGGATTCAAGTACCCGCGGAGGGTTCAGGCGCGGACCATGCCCGGGATGGACACGAGGATGTAGACGACGAGCAGGATGAGCCCCACGCTCACCGCGAACTTCGCTGGATCGTTCCTGAAAAGTAGGTTTCTCACTCTCATGGCTCCGTCTCCCGCTTCTGTGGATGCAACACGGGGACGGTGGGAATATTCGGTGGGCGGGTCAGGAGCCGATGCAGGCGGCGAACTCCGTGGAGCAGGCGGTCTCGAGGCAGGTCCAGCAAGCGGTTGTGTCCGTGCCAGTGGCGCACTCGGTGCAGCGGCCTCCTTCGATGGTAGTCCTGGCGCAGTCCATGATGTCGCGGATGAGGTTGCGGGTCGGTCTGGAGAGGCCGGTCATGCAGGCGGCGCGGCAGGTGTCGTCGCTCGGCATGCAGCCCCTGAGGCACTCCAGCACGGCGGCGCACTCGCTGATCTCCTCATCGGCGTCCGCGGAGGCGTCCTCTTCAGCATCCTCCTCCGCGTCCATGGCCGCATCTTCCTCGGCATCCGTGACCGTGTCCTCCGCGGCGTCCGGCACCGGGTCGTCCTCGGGCTCGGTCACGGGATCATCGGAAGGCTCGGTATACACGTCGCCCGTCCCATCGGGGCTTCCCTCGGCGGGGGTGTCCGTGGCGTCGCCCTCGTTATTGCTGCCGCCACCGCAGGCGGTCAGGACCAGGATGACTGGAACGATGAGTAAACGGTGCATGGCAGCCTCCATCTCTTGTTGCTGCACAGTATAGCACCGGATGAGAGGAGGAACGAAGATCCAGCGCGAGGGGGGGGAGGGATCGGTCCGGCGCCCGGTCTGACCTCAGCGTCCGTGCCCTGCTGAGCGTGGCCGCCACGGGCGGCCAGCAAGGAGGCCACAAGGAGAGAGGAGGAGTGAGGAAGTACCGGGCACCGGACCATCACCCTCTGGAAGCCGGCCGTGAAGCCGGGGTTGATGCAAGGCAGGACGTCATACCCAGCGGATAAGGCCAGGCGGGAGGACGGCAAGGGCCGGCCGGCAAAATGGAATAAATACGCAGAGATCTCGATTATCCGTGTGAATAGCAACACCTCGAGGTGGGGTCGTACGTAGGAGATGAGGAATGCGTGCTAGAATCCAACTGGTCGATGACCTCATGGAGGGAGTCATGAAGGTGAATCTCGATACGGACAGGGCGAGGGACGTGCTGGGCGAGGACATAGCGGGGATCTTCCTCGACCACGCCGAGGTGGTGCCCCTCGAGGAGGCGGAGAGGATGGTGCCTCTCGTCAACGTACACCTCGAGGCGGCGCACAAGATCCGCACGTCCATGATCCCGGACGTGGACGTGAGGCTGGCCGAGAAGCTGACCACGGCGTGCCTGGATCTCCTCAAGGTCTACCCGGGCATGAGCGACAAGAGCCGGGCGGCCGTGGTGGGCGCGGTGCGCTACTTCATGCAGGCGAACGACGCCAATGACGACCTGTCGTCCGGCGAGGGCTTCAAGGACGACGCACGGGTCGTCAACTACGTGATCGAGATCACGGGAGCCGACCTGGAGCGGGTGAAGATCGAGTGACGAGTGAGCCTCGACGCGGAAGGCAGCGCGCGTCCAGGCTACTGGAGACCGGGGTAGACCGTGTCGATCTTCGACCCCTTCTTCTTCTCCACCTTGCCGCTCTTCTTCGACCCCTTCTTCACGACCTTGTCCTCGACCACCTTCTCGGCCACTTCCACCTTCGCGAGGCGAAGAGACACGTTCAGGGAGATGTCCGAGTACACGGCCACCTCCTTCTCCCACGGGGCGTAGCCCTCGGCAGTGACGCGCAGGATGCGCGTGCGACCGAGGTTCTCGAGCACCACGGGCCTCTCGGGGTGCAGGGCGCCGTCCACGTAGACCTCCGCGGCCTCGGGTAGGCTCCTGAGTTCCACCTCCCACGTGACGCGGCCCTTGTCCGGCTCGTCCTGAACCACCACGGGCGCGGCGGCCGGGGCGGGCGCGCTCTTCTCACCGGCCCGGAGCTTGAGCAGGAGGGTGGTGGCACCGACGCCGAGAAGAACGACGACCGCCACGGAAGCCGCCACGGCCCAGATGGGAATGGAACGTCTCGCGCTCGTCGATGGCCGGCTCTCCCATCCCACGGTGGAGACGGAGTCGTCGGGATCGTCGAGCACGGGTGGAGCGTTGTCCTCGACCTGGATGTCCGCAAACGTCCACGGAGAGGTGGAGTCGCTGCGCCGGCGGCCGGGCGCGGGAGGCTGCGCGGCCGCCTTCCTGTGTGCCGCCTTCTGCATGGCCCCGCGCAGCGCGGCCTCCGCATCGGTCGGCTGGACGGCCTTCTTGCCGCTCACCGACACGCGGTCGACCATGTTCGGATCCGTATCGCTGCGGTGCGACCTCATGACCGAGTAGGAGAGGGACCTGTCCGCATCATCGCGCACGGAGGGGTGCAGCGGCTTCGCGTCGGACGGATCCGGGCTGGAAGCGTCGTCGAGGTCGGTCGCGAGCCTCAGCTTCGCGACGCTTCTCCTCGGTCCCACGCGGTCGACCATGTTGGAGTCCGCGCCGGAGCCGACGCATGAGTACGAGTACGAGTGCGAGCTCTCGGATGAGGAATCGTGCTCGCTGCGTGGACGCTCGAGCCCCTTCCTGATCCCGGAGGTCCCGAGGGAAAGGGGGTGAGGAGGCGGCGCAGAGGATGACGCCGCCCCCTCGTTCGTCCACGAGCGATAGGGTCTGAGGGCCTCGAAGAATGCCGTCGCACTCTCGTACCGGTGGAGAGGATCCCGGGTGATCGAGAGCATGACGATGTCCCCGAGGCCCTCTGGGATGGGGACCCCGTGCTCGCCCACGTGGACTGGCTGTTCGGTGGTGAGCTGGATGATCAGCTCGTTGTAGTTGTCTGCATTGAACGGGAGCTTGCCCGAGAGCATCCTGTAGAGCATGACGCCCACGGAGTAGAGATCGGCGCGGTGGTCGACCTCCTTCGCCCTCGCCTGCTCGGGCGCCATGTAGCGCGGCGTGCCGAACACGGCGCCGGTCTGCGTGATGCCCAGGTCCGACTCGCGCACGCCGAGGCGCGAGAGCCCGAAGTCGACGAGCTTGACCGTGAAGCCTCGCTCGTCGCCCTTCGTGATGATGACGTTCTCGGGCTTGAGATCGCGGTGGATGATGCCGGCGTCGTGCATGGAGCGCAGCGCGCTGAGGATCTGCACCGTGAACTCCACGGCCATCGTCACCGTCAGGCACGTGGAGCCCCTCATGATGTCGGCGAGATCGCGACCGTCGAGGTACTCCATCACGATGTAGTGCACGCCGTCGTGCGTCTCGCCCAGATCGAGGATGTCGACGATGTTGCGGTTGCCGATGGAGGCAGCGAGCCGCGCCTCGTTCTCGAAGCGCTGCAGGAGCATCGGGTTCTTGCTGGCGTCCTCGAGCAGGAACTTGATGGCCACCTTGCGTCCGACGCTCAGGTGCTCGCCCTCGTGCACGACGCCCATGCCGCCCCGGCCCACCCGCTGGCCCACGCGGTACTTGCCCTCGAGGACCTGGCCCTCCATCTTGAAGGCCCTGTCGATGGGCTTGCCGTCCTCGGGACAGCGGTTGATGAACCTCGGGTGCTGCTTCTTGCAGAACGGGCAGAGAAACGCTCCTGATACGGGAAATTCGCTCTTTCCGGAACTGCCTTCCCCCATCCCCTGGTTCATCTCATCTCCTGCTCATGAGTGTCACGCTCCTGATACTGCAACGACCGTGCCGGGAGGCACGGGGGCCGTAACACCACCATCCCGATAGGTTTTCAGTATTGGTGTAACCGGTGGATCCGGGGATGCTTTCCCGGGTGGGAAATTTCCCCCCGCCTCGCGCTAGAACTCGTAGCCGAGGCGGACGCCGAAATCGAGGTCCAGGAGGACCTTGGTGTCGTTCTTCCACTTCGCCGTCGGGAAGAACATGTGCAAGCGCACGGGCTCGAGCGTGAGGGAGAGGCCGCGCACGAGCTGGAACTTGAGACCGGCGCCCACGCCGAGGTCGAAGAGCAGGAGGTTGCCTCCCGAGATGAAGCCGTCGACGAGGTTGATGCGCGAGTCCTCGGTCACGCCGCCACCTGGCACGAGCCAGGCCAGGCCGAAGGGCAGCGAGAACTCCAGTGCGAGGAAGTCCTCAAGGTACACCTTGTAGGCCGGAACGAGCAGGAGCGCGGCGAAGAGCGAGCCCTCGTCGACCTGGTCGCCCGATAGCCGGTCGACGCCTTTGAGCTTGTACGTCCGGAAGACCGCGCGCAGACCCAGCATGAAGCCGGACTCGGTCGTGTGCGAGAAGGCCCAGCCCAGACCGAACGACAGGTCCGCACCAGCCTGCGTGCCCACCTTCCGGTCCTCGATCTCGGTGCCGGTGTCGTGCTTGTACGTGATGTAGCCGCCCTTCTTGCGCTTCTTCTTCTTCTTGCCCACCTGCGTCGGCTCGACGACCGCTGCATCCTCCCTGGGCGTCATCGTGATCTCGAGCTTGTACGGCTTGCCGAAGCCCGCGTCGATGACCAGCTTCTTCTTCTTGTAGCCCGACTTGACGAGGAAGTACGTGTGCTCGCCCGACTCGAGCGTGATCTCGAGAGGCGTCACGCCCACCTTCTGCACCGTCATGTCGTCGTGCTGCTTCTGGACCTCGGATCCCGACGGGATGGTGGTGAACGTGACCACCGAGGGCTTGAGGTGGAGCTCGTCTATCTTCCTCCGGATCTTCTTGCGCTTCTTGGACTTGGGGTAATCGAGGTACTCCTCGTAGTAGTCCACGGCCACGTAGAACTGGCCGAGCGCCTCGTAGCACTTGCCGATGTTGTAGAGCGTGACCGGCGGGGCCCCGCGCGCGCGGGCCTCCTCGAAGTGCTCGATCGCCTCATCGTAGTTGCCCACCTTCGCGGCGTTGACGCCCTTCTTGTAGGCCTTCTGAGCCTTGGACTTCTTGGCATGCACGCCCGAGGGCGCGGCCGCGAGCGCGAGCGCGACGAGCGGGGCGACGAGGATCGCCATTCTCCTCAGCGGCGCCCTGCTCTGAAATGTCGAATTCGTGTTCATGTGCACTCTCATGGACGGATCAGTCGAACAGCATGGGCCATGCCTTCTCGTCGTCCTCGTCCTCGATTTTCTCGGGCTTCGGCTTCGGCTCGGGTTTGGGCTCGGGCTTCGGCTTCGGCTCGGGTTCTGGTTCGGGCTTCGGCTTGACCTCTGGAACCGGTTCCGGCTCGGGAGCAGGCTCCTCCTCGATGGCCGGCTCCGGCTCGGGAGCAGGTTCCTCTTCGGCCGCGGGCTCCGGCTCGGATTCCGGCTCGGGCCGGGATTCCTCGACTGCGGGAGCAGGCTCCTCCGCCTCGGGCTGCTCGGCAGCGAGATCCTTCGCCGAATCGGCCTCCATGGCCATGGCCTCTTCAGCGGCCTCGCGATCGTCCGAAGCCGCGCGGCTGTAGACGGCGTAGGAGATCAGGACCGCCGCGACGATGCCCACGAGGACGAGTCCGGCGCCGCCGATCGCGATGTACAGGAGCGGAAGCTTCTTCCTCTCCTTCTTCTCGGGCTGCGCCCTCGACGAGTGGAGATCCTGCGCGCGCAGTGAATCGTCCGCACCCTCTGCGTCGGGCAGGGGCTGGACGCCCGAGTCGCTCACCGTCAGGAGATTCGTGGGCAGGATCTCCTCGATCTCCTCGATCTCCTCGATCTCCTCGATCTCCGCCCCGCTCGTGAACAGGTCGGCGGCCGACACCTCCTCGGAGAGACTCGGCTCGACCTTCACCGCCGCCGGAGTGCCGAGGATCGTCTTCTTCGCCTCCTTGGCCGGCGGCCTGGCCTTCGCCGACTTCGCCTCGAAGAGCTTGTCCGCAAGGCTCCTGAGCTCGCCGGACGAGGGCTTCGCCTCGGCCCCGGCGCCAGGTTTCTTGTCGAAGAGCTTCTCGGACAGGCTCGTCTTCTGGTACGTGGGCTTTGCGGGCGTTGCAGGCTTCGACTCGACGGCCTTGTCCAGGGCGGCGGGCTCGTCCCGCTCCGCCTCCTCTCCTTCCGGCTCCTCGGTCCCGATGGCCTCGAGGATGCCTGCAACCTCGGACCCATCACCGTCAGCGGCATCGAGAGGCTCCATCAGAAGCGGAACCGGCTCTGGCTCATCGAGCTCTGGCTCCGGCTCTGGCTCCGGCTCTGGCTCCGGCTCCGGCTTGGATTCGGCAGCGCGCATGAGACCGATGGCGTCCACGTGCCTGACGGCCGTCTCCTCCTCCTCGATGGCATCGACGGGTTCCAGCTCGGAATCGGGTTCGGACTTCTTTGCCGGAGGGACAGGAGCGAGGACGCCGGGAGAGAGGGTCGTCTCGATCTCATCGGCCGTCGGCGACGCACCGATGATGCTGGCCCTGCGCTTGAGCTTCTCGGCAGGGACCACGACCGGTCCGCCCGAGATGGTACCCGTGAAGGGGTGGCGTTTTTTCGGCTTGAAGTCGTCGGGATGCTCGATCTCGATGGCCGCCTTCGTGCCCAGGACCACGGGGGGCTGGCTCGTGGTGACGGGCCGGACCTCCTCGGCCGGCTTTGGCCGGGGAATGACGGGAGCAGACATCCCACCGATGAGCATGGTGGGGACATTGCTCCGGCGGTGCTTCTTCTCCCCCGAGGGAGGCTTCGGGCTGGCGACGGGCGCAGGCCTCGGGGAGGGCCCGCCGCCGGTGTCCGACTGCCTCAGGAGCTCCATCGTCACGCCGTCGAGCTCCATGACCACGCGCTCCATGCTCTTGGGCCGGGCGCTGGGATCCCCGTCCATCATCCTGTGCACGAGCTGATCCAGGCTCCTGGGAACCATCGGGACGAGGGACTTCAAGCTCTCGGTCTTGCTGTCCTCTCCGAGCGCCGGCTGGCGACCGGCCATCATCTCGTACATCATGACGCCGAGGGCGTAGATGTCGGTGCGCGCGTTGGGCTTCGCTCCCTCGGCGGCCTCGGGCGGCACGTACAGGAGCGCATCCTCGAAGCCCATGGACGAGAGCCTCCCGGCGTCCGTCACCCCGGAGAAGCCCAGGTCGATGACCTTGATGTGATCCGCGTCCCCCAGCTTCTGGATCACGACCTTCGCGGGCTTGAGCGTGCCGTGATAGACGGACTTCTTGTGAGCCTTCTCGAGACCGATCGCGATCTGCTGTGCGACGCGCACCGACCGCTCGATGTCGATCTGCATGTCCTTCTCGAGGATGGAGGCCAGGGTCTCGCCCTCGATGTACTCCTGCACGAGGAAGGGCACGTCGACGCC
>JAFDER010000391.1 GCA_019310245.1 Deltaproteobacteria bacterium | reverse complement strand
AGCACCCGGTCGGCCGGGGGCGCCACGGGCAGCTCGCCTTCGGGCTCCACGTCCTCCTCATCGGCATCTTCGAGGATTTCCTCCTCGGAGACGTCGGCCGGTGCGTCCTCGAGGATGTCGCCGTGGACGTCAAGGACGGCGTCGGGATCGGACCCCGTGTCGTGCTCGGAGTTCCCGGGCCCGGAGCAGGCGGCCAGGAAGAGGGCGATGATGGCCGTCGCCCCGGAGTGTGTCCGGTGCATGGGAACCAATGTAGTGCAGATCGGGGAAAAATCCAGGAGGCGCGGGCTAGAAGTGGCCGTCGCAGGTGGAGCCGTCGCCCTCGGCCGTCTGGGCCGTGCCGTCGCCGCAGCAGAAGCGGCCGGAGGGCTTTCCGGTCGACAAGCCGTCGCAGTCGCCCGGGCAGGTGGTGCAGTCCTCGCCCGGCTCGCACACGCCGTCGCCGTCGCAGGCCGGCGGCGCGCATGCCGGGTCCGAGAAGCAGTCGTCGTCCGCGCAGTCGGCCAGCCCGTCGCAGTCGTCGTCCGCGCCGTCGGTGCAGGTCGCGCCCGCCAGCTCGAAAGAGGGGGGCGCTCCACAGTCGGCGGAGCAGGTGCAGGGTTCCTCGCCCGGGTCGCACGTTCCGTCACCGCAGAAGGGAGGCGCTTCGCAGTCGAGCTCGCAGGTCAGACCGCTCTCGAGACCCGAGCAGGTGCCGTCGCCGCAGCACGAGGAGGCGACCGGGGAGGCCTCGCAGGAGGAACCATCGGTCGTGCAGCGCGAGTCGCTGCAGCCGACGGGGCCCACTCCGTCTCCGTCGCCGCAGCAGAAGCGGCCGGAGGTCTTGCCGTTCTGCTTTCCGTTGCAGTCCGAGGGGCAGGAGAGGCAGTCCTCCCCGTTGCCCGCCTCGCAGACGCCGTTGCCGCAGGAGGCGCCCGGGCTGGAGGCGCAGTCCGAGGGGCATGTCATGCAGCTCTCGCCGGACTCGCACACGCCGTCGAGGTCGCAGACGGAAGAGCCCGATCCCGCGGAGGAGATGTAGGTGTCGCCCTCAACCGTGTAGGTCGAGCCGTCCGCCGAGACCACGATGTCCACGTCCCCGCCCTCGACGGTGCAGTAGTCCCCGTCCGAGTCGGAGACGATGGTGGCGCGGCCGTAGAGGTTCGCTGCCGCTTCCACCGACTTCTCGTAGTCCTTGAGGCACCCGCCCACGCCGTCGTCGCCGCGCTCGGTCATGTAGATCCAGGTGTCCCGGGTCGGGGCGCCGTCCACGACGGTGAGGAGGCGGTCGATGACGGTCTGCCTGGCGTGGCCGAAGGTGTTGGCATTGCCCACGGAGATCACGGCCACGGCCGCGTCCAGCAGGGCGACGAAGGTGGAGTTCGTGGAGTGGTCGGAGCCGTGATGGTTGACCAGGAGGATGTCCACCTCCCCGATCTCGAGGCCCACGTTCGTCTCCACGTCGTGCGTCTTCGTCCCGTATCCCGAGTCCTCGGTCTCGCCGTCCGTGTCGCCTCCGATGTACATGTCGAAGTCGCCCACCGAGACCACGAAACCGATGGAGTAGTCGTTCTCGCTCGGCACGACCGTGTCCAGGCGGTGGTCGCCCAGGACCTCCGAGGGCCAGACGTACGCGCCTCCGCAGCTCAGATCGGGTTTGGATCCCCAGCCGTCCGGGCAGGCCGTGGTCCGCGTGTCCACGTTCGTGATGGTCATCACGATGCCGCTTCCCAGATCGATGGTCTCTCCGGGTGCGGTGATCCTGGGGTTGAGCTTCGCCAGCGCCTCCGGGGTCTCGAGGTAGGCGACCCAGTTGTCGTAGGTGCCGCTCGTCGTGCCCACGTTGGCCGTGTAGTCGCGCAGGAGCGTCTCGCCGATCGTGTAGTCGAGCACGTTGGCCAGGTGCCAGAGCCCGCCGTAACCGACGTATCCGATGTGGTCCACCTGGAGGTGCGAGATCACAACGTGGTCGAGGACCCTGCAACCGTACTTGGCCGTCAGGACGGAGTCGATCGTGATGGCGTCTGCATGGGAGTTCCAGTAGCTCTCGCCGGTGTCCGCGAGCACGATCTTGCTCGGCGTCGCGATGATGGTCGCATTGCCCTGGCCGATGTTCACCGGCGTGATCTCCAGCGTGGCCGGGTACGTGCAGGAGGTCGAGAGCATGGCCCTGTGCACGCCGACCTCCGGCTCCGGTCCGGTCGTGGTGCATCCGTGTGCCAGGAACAGCACGGTGGCTGCGACGATGATGTGTTTCGTGTTCATGGCTGTCTTCCTTTTTCCGGCCCCGTGTAGCACTCGACCTGCACGTGCTGCGCACCCGGCAGAAGGGTGCGGGTCCACGTGGAGCCGTAGTACGTGGCGAGGCGCTCGTTGATGTTGTTCAGGGCTTCCTGCCCCGTGCGTCCCACTGCCGAGAGGCCGGGAAGGTCGGGCGAGTAGGCCTGCACCCACCCGTCGTTGCGTCCCGGCCTGATGAAGATGTCCAACCGCATGGCCTGGCTCCCTGAGCAAGGGCCGTGCCAGCGCCATCGCGGCTCGCATGACGGCGGCCGGAGCGTTTCGGGGAGTGTTTCTCGTCAGGGCGCGGGAGACGATCCCGAAAGTCGTTGCATGATTGCAACTATTATTGTATTCAGTAAGTGATCGTGTACTCATGAGCAACAGAAGTCGCAGGGACGACGAGCAGCTCCATGAAGCAGAGGTGGAGTCGCTCGAGCGTCGCATCATGGAGATGGCCCTGGACAGGACGAGCTCGAGCAGCGGCGCCATCTTCCTCTGGGACCGGGAGGCGAAGGGGCTGGTCCTCGACTTCCACGTGGCCGATGGCGTGTACATCAACCTGCCCCAGACCGTCCTGAGGCACAGGATGGACGGCCGGCCCAACGGCATCGCCCTGTGGGTCATGGACCACAACGAGCCCTACCTGTGCCGGGACGCCTCGAACGACCCCAACTACGCCTCGTACTTCCTCGAGGTGGCCTCGATCGCGGCGGTGCCGATCCCGTACCAGAAGCGGGCGATCGGCGTGCTGAGCGTCTCGTCGCCGAGGCGCAATGCCTTCAGGAAGAGGCACCTCGAGGAGCTGGAGGCCCTGGCCGCCTCGTCGGCGAAGTTCCTGCGCCGCTCCCAGCTCTTCCGCGCGAAGAACCGCGAGTCCGGCCGCGTGCTGCTCATCAAGGGGCTCTCGCCGGAATGGCTCGAGGTGGAGAGGCTGCTCGAGCAGACATCGCCCACGAACGCCCCCGTCCTCATCCAGGGCGAGAGCGGCACGGGCAAGGAGCTCGTGGCCAACGCCATCCACTTCAACAGCGCCCGGTCGTCCGAGCCCTTCGTGGTCGTCAACTGCGCCGCGATCCCCGATCAGCTCCTCGAGAGCACCCTCTTCGGCCACGAGCGCGGCGCCTTCACCGGGGCCACGTCGCGGAAGAAGGGCGAGTTCCAGAAGGCCGACGGAGGCACCCTGTTTCTCGACGAGGTGGGCGAGCTGTCCCTGACCCTGCAGCCGAAGGTGCTGCGCGCCGTCGAGTACGGCGAGGTCATGCCGCTCGGCAGCAGCTCCGCCCCGCAGAGGGTCGATGTGAGGCTCATCTGCGCGACCAACCGCGATCTCCCCGCGATGGTGCGCGACGGACGGTTCCGGGAGGATCTCTTCTACCGGGTCAGTCTGGTCGACATGCAGCTTCCTCCGCTGCGCTCCTACAAGAGCAACCTCCCGATCCTTGCCAGGGTCCTGCTCCGGCAGGCGGCGCGCCGGCACTCGAAGAGGGTGAGCG
>JAFDER010000069.1 GCA_019310245.1 Deltaproteobacteria bacterium | reverse complement strand
CATCTGGGTGCCCCTCCTGGGCCTGGCCTGGTGGGCGCTCGACTTTCCGTTCATGAAGCGCTACAGCCGCGAGACGATCGCGAAGCACCCGGAGCTCAGGGGCAAGGATCTGGAGACCACGCGGCGGGCCTGCGAGAAGTACCGGACCATCCCCGTCTCCGTCATGAACTTCATGGAGGGCACTCGCTTCACCGACGAGAAGCACAGGAGCACGAAGAGCACCTACACCCATCTCCTGCCTCCGAAGGCCGGAGGCCTGGCCTTCGTGCTCTCGGCCATGGGCTCGCAGATGCGCTCCCTCATCGACGTGACCATCGTCTATCCCCACGGCCGGCCCACGGTCTACGATCTGTTCTCCGGCAGGATCCCGCTCATCAAGGTCATCGCCGAGCGCCGCGAGATTCCCCCCGAGATGATCGAGGGCAACTACCATGACGATCCCGAGTTCCGGAGCCGCTTCCAGGCCTGGGTCTCCGAGCTGTGGGACCACAAGAACGATCTGATCGATGCCGAGCTGACGGTCTGAGGACTGCTACCAGGTGGGGATGATCCTGCCGCGGATGTCCGATTCCGTGCCGCCCACGGCGTCGATCCAGCCGACCAGGGCCTTTCCGGGATCGGCCACGGCCACGGTGGGCTCCCTCATCCTGGCGATGTCGCCGCCCGAGACGGAGAACTCGTCGGTGGAGGAGTAGGGCTGTCCGGTGATGTGGGGGTTGATGCGGTTGACGGCGAAGGCGTTCTGGCCCGAGACGAGCCGGCCCTTGATCCCCGAGCCGGGCGTGTACCACACGACGAGGAAGACGCCGGTGCCGTCCCGGCCCGCGTCGCCGATGACGTCCGGAATTGCGGAGTCGTCGTCGGTCACGATGGGCATGCTCGAGACCGGGAAGGCCGGTCCGATGGCCGCGGCGGAGGCGTAGATCCGCCCCTTGACCACGGGCGGTGAGGCCGGGGCCGTGTCCCTGAAGGCCACGATGAGCCGGCCCGTCGTGTCGTACGCGATCGAGGGCTTGTCCTGGTCGCCCGCGGTGTCCGTGTTGACCCTCATGTCGCCCGTGGCCGCTGCGCCGCCCGCCTCGAAGAACCTCACGAACACGCCCTTGCCGTCCGCGTCCTCGCCCGTCCAGGCCACGGCGTACGAGCCGTCCGGCGCCATGGCCGCGGCGGGCTCGTACTGGTCGCCGCCCGTGCCCTCGGAGCAGGTGGCCTCAGGCGCCGAGTCGGGCACGCCGTCCAGGACCCTCTTGCACATCACGTCGTGCGGGGCGGCACGCGGCGTGGACCAGGCGGCGATCATCACGCTCGAGGTGCCGTTGCCCGCGAGCGCGGGCTCCTGCTGCAGGTCAGGGGTCGTCTCGTTGAGCACCACCTCCGGGTCGCCCAGTCCTCCCTCGAGCTCCACGACCCGCACGGCGATGTCGCCGTCCTCGGTGTTGACCACGTTGAGATCCATCCACACGGACACGAGCCAGGTGCCCCGCAGGGCCGCCGCGCCCTGCTCCTGGGAGTAGGCCTCGGAGAGGAGGTTGACCTTCACGTCCCAGGGCCCACCGGCGGCCGGCATGGGGTTGCCGTTCGCGTCCATCGTCGAGGCCCGGATGTCCAGGGAGTCGGTGCCGCTGGTCGCCTCGCTCGTGTAGAGAATGACGAAGCCCTGCGTGGCCGAGCCGACGAGGTCGGGGTCGTACTGCGAGCCTTCGGTCAGAGCGTTGAGCACTCTGATGGGCATTTCCAGGCAGTTGCTCGAGCAGTCGTCCCCGTCGAGCCTGTTGCCGTCGTCGCACATCTCGTCCGGGTCGAGGACGCCGTTGCCGCAGCCCTCGGGAGCGCCGCCGGGCCACTCCAGCTCCTGCGAGTAGTCGAAGGGCCAGTCACAGGCCGTCAGGGAGAGTGCCAGGATCATCGTCAGTATCTTCATCCCGCACCTCATCAGAAGCTCACGGTCACGGAGCCGCCCGTGGGAGATGCCTGGACCTCGACCCTGCCGGCCGTGAAGTCCGTGAACGGGAACAGCGCACCCGTCGCGGCGAGCCCGAGGCCCAGCGCGATCATCCCCGAGATCATCACGCCGTTGAGCGCCTTGCCCTTGTTCTTCATCTCGCTGTCCTTGGCCACCGGTTCTCCGTCGTAGACCCCCGCCTTGGCCTCTTCCCTGAAGTCCATGTACTCGTCGTGGTGCTTCTTGCCCGCGATCGCGCCGGCCAGCATCATCACGCCTCCGGCAACGGCCAGGCCTCCGGCGCCCGTGATGTACCCCCAGTGCAGCTTGCCTGCCGTGAGCTTCTTCTTCTTCGGCGGCGCCGCGTGCAGGGTCTTCGTCTCGCCCTTGAGGATGAGAACGTTCGTCTTCTTCCTCTCCTTGCCCTTGATGTCGACGATCTTGATCTCGTGAGGCCCGGGAGCCACGCTCCCCTTCCAGGGCAGGAGCCCCGCATCCTGCCCGTCGATGTACAGCTTCGCGCCCTCGTAGCTCGAGGTGACGAAGAGCCTGCCCGACTCCTCCTCGTCCGTGAGCGTGACCGTGATGACCTGCTGGGCCTCGCTCATCACGAACGTCCTCGAGATCGAGACGTGCCCGTCCTTCTGCACCACGAGCGTGTGCTCTCCGGCCTCCGGGCAGGGCGGCTCGTCCAGCGGGCTCTTGCCCACGATCTTGCCGTCCAGGATCACGAACGCCCCCTCGGTCTGGATGTCGAGCGCCAGCGGGCAGCCCGGGGCCGCCTTCGGACCGGCAGGAGCACTGTCCTCGGTCTCCCACTCCTCCTCGTCGGGCAGCGGAGCCGTCTCCCCGGCCTTGGGCTCCTCCTTGGGCTTGTCTTCCTCGGCCTTCTCGCTCTTTGGTTTCGGGGCCCAGGGGTTGTCCTCGGCCAGCGCGGGGCCCGCGACGAGCAGACCCACGGCCAGGAGCGCGGGGTACGCGATGAATCTCATGGTCCTTCCTCTCCCGTGTTTATGCGGCGGGAAAGACGATATCAGGGCAGATTCGGGGGGGCAAGACGTTCCGGGATGATAGCGTTCACATCAGTCGCTGCCCCGTTCTCAGCTCTCGCCGAGCTGAGAGGACAGGTTGCAGAGCTTGCTCTCGACAGCGGCTCTCTCGGTCTCGAGCGACTCCAGGTTGCGCTGCTGCTCCGTCAGGTGCTGGTCCGTCTCCTCGTAGACGGCCTCGACGCGCTTCTTGAGCTCCCGGATCTGGTACTCGATGTCCTCGATCTGCTCGGTGACGGACTGGTCTTCCATTCCAATCTCACCGGTCCGCGCCGACCGCTGCTGGCGTCTCGAGGCGAGGTCGCCCAGATGGATGCAGGTGCGCAGCGTTGCCTCATCGATCCCACTTGCATCTCCCGGACGGGTGGATGCGAGCTGGTCGATGGCGTCCCCGATCTCACGATCGAGCTCTTCGACCCGGGCGTGTGAATCGTCGAGCTCCGAGCGCTCCTTCATGAGCGATTGCCTCTTCATGGATGCGTCGTTGGCCAGCTCGTCGATGGCGCTCCTGATCCTGCGTCCGGTCTCCCGTCTGCGTCCCTCGGAGATATCCATCACGCCCGTGATCTGCCCCATCATGTTCGCCAGGGAGTCGAGCTGGCCCGTGAGCTCCTCCATCTCGTAGACGATGTGCCTGTGCTCCCTGTCCTGGCTCTTCCTCGACTTCTCGGTGAGGTCCTTCCACGAGTCCAGGATGCCGCTCGGCATGTCCGGGATCTGCGGCACCTCGATGCGCTTGACGAGGCCGCCGCTCGATCGAGCGGAGCTGCCGGGGTCTTGGGACGGCCTCTGCACGGGCGGCATGAACGCATCCAGATCGCGGATGACCCCGTAGGCGTCCGCGTGGCGTTCGGCCGGGTCCTTCTCGAGCAGGCGGCCGACGATGCGTGCGAACTCGGGAGCCACGCCTTCGACGTGATCCCCGAGGGCGGTAGGCTGGTCCTGGACCTGCCGCATCATGATCTCGACGGGGAGGCCGCCCTGGAAGGGCGGGTGTCCGGCTATCGCCGCGTACGCGATGCATCCGAGGGAGTACAGGTCGGCCGACGCCGACGGCTTCTGGCCCTTGATGGCCTCGGGAGACATGTACTCCGGCGTGCCCAGCACCAGGCCCTTGGACGTGAGCCTCGGCTCATGCACGAGGTGGGCCACTCCGAAGTCCAGGATCTTCACGAAGTCCGTGCCGTCCCTGTCGATCAGGAAGACGTTGTCGGGCTTCAGGTCGCGGTGGATGATCCCGATGGCGTGGGAGGGTCCGAGCGCGCTGCATATCTGCCTGAGCACGGGCACGGCGCGCTCCACGCTCATCGCACCCGAGGCGATGGAGCGTCCGAGCGTCTGTCCCTCGAGCAGCTCCATGACGAGGTAGTAGATGCCCTCCCTGGTCTCGCCCAGCTCGAAGACCTCGACGATGTTGTCGTGCCGCACCATGTTCGCGGCCTGCGCCTCGCGCACGAAACGCTCGCGCAGCACGGGCTGCTCGGAGAGCTCCTTGAGCAGGACCTTGATCGCGACCTGCCGGCTCATGTGCACGTGCTGGGCCCGGTACACCTGGCCCATGCCCCCCTCGCCGATGAGCGCGACGACCCTGTACTTGGCCGCGATCACGCGGCCGAGGAAGTCATCGTCCTTTTCATGGAGGGTCGAGCCGTCGAGGGGGCAGAAGGTGTGGCTCGCGGGGTAGTCCAGGCCGCATGTGTCGCAGAACCCCATCGCTTCCTCGAAGATACCACATTAGTCGGGGTCAGACCCCGACTACTTATCGTCGATCTACTCCGCCGCGGCCACGACCGTGCTCAGGTCCCCGTCGTCGATGACGAGGCTGCCGTCCAGGTCGTAGAGGGGATCGTAGGCGCCGTCGACGCGGCGCTCGGAGGGCATGGCGCCACCGTACTTCAGGGCCACCTCGATGAGGTCGGCGCCGTCCACGCGCCCGTCGAACGAGACGTCGCCATCGACCGAGGGCGACAGCTCGCGCACGGCCGTCCAGCCCGGGTCGATCTGCACGCAGGCGGGCAGGTCGGGAAGATCGATCACGACCTCGCCCGAGCCGAAGTCGTACGGGAGCGTGTCCTCGATGACGGTTCCGTCGGCCATGAGGACCTTGAAGGGAAGCTGCATGGGGAAATCGAGGCCCGCGGCCGAGATGGTCGCGGTGGCGCCGTCCGTGGACTCGACGATCGAGGGGGTGACCGTGACGACGGGAAAGCCGCGGCCCCTGAGCCAGATGTCCACATAGGGGGTGAGGTCCACGCCGCTGGCGGCGTCCACGGCATCGACGAAGTCCACGATGTTCGCGCCGTCCGGGCCGGCCTCGACCATGGCCCTCAGGCCCGCGTCCAGGCCCTCGGCGCCCGCGGCCTCCTCGAGGGTGCGCACGACGGTGGAGCCCTTGTGGTAGACGGCGAAGATCGCGATCTCGGTGCCGAGCGGGCTCAGGACCGGCGTGTCGGAGGTGGGGCTGGGACGGCCGTACATGTACCACACGGCGTTCATGCGCGAGCCCGTGTCCCTCACGTCCTCGCCGGAGACGATGCCGTGCGCCCTCCACATGGAGTACTCGGCCATGGACTCGGCGAAGAAACCGAACTCGCTCGTGGAGGCGGCGTTCGTCATGGTGCCCCACCACAGGTGCGCGAGCTCGTGGCTCACGGCGGAGATGAGGTAGCTGTAGGTGGGGGTGAAGATGTAGTCGGCGAGGAAGATGAGGCCCTGGATGGACGTGCCCGCGAAGGGAGTGCGGCCGGAGAACGTGGTGTAGTCGACCTCCTCGACCGGCGGTGCGCCCCACAGATCGGAGAAGATGGGCGCGAAGAGCCCCGCCTCGTCCACCATGCCCTGCATGAGATCCCGGACATGGGTGTCTCCCTGGTACAGGCCCCGGATGGAGAATCCGTCCGAGCTCGTCACCTCGTCGAGATTCCCGGCCACGAAGGCGAGGTACGAGACCTGCCTGTCGAACGCGAACGTCCATGTGCTCGTGCCGTCTCCGTTGTCGACCATGACGGGGGTGATGCCCATCGCGGCGGCGTTGTGCGCGGTGGGCTGGGTGATGGCGATGGATCCCGTGTGGTCGTCGAAGGTCGATCCCTCGGCGTTCATGACGTACCACGAGCCCGCCTCCCACGGGGGCATGAGGAAGGTCAGGTCCGCGCTCCTCACGCACGTGACGTACCCGCCGGGGTAGGGGCAGTCCACCACGCCGCTCATCACGACGGAGAGCGTGCCCTCCGTGCCCGCGGTCACGGTGGACGGCAGGTCGGCGCTGTACCACCAGCCCCTCTCGGTGACCGTGAGCGGCGTGCCCTCCCACTCGATGGAGACGAGCGGGATGGCCGCCTGCCACAGGCTCAGGCTGTCGGTGTCCGTGACCATCGAGATGCGCACGGAAGCGGTGACCGTGACCTCTGATGGATCCGTCGCGAGATCCACGGTGAGGTCCTGGTCCAGGAAGTCGACATCGGCGTGGGCGTGTGCCGTCATGAGGAAGACGATCAGGAATGTGGCGAGGCGTCTCATGGCACACCTCCCGTGGTGAGCAGGCCTCCGGCGACCTCGATGGCGGTGAAGCTCCCGTCCGCGCGCCGGACCTGGACGCTCGTGACCTCGACGCGAGAGGCTCCGTGGGCGACCACGGTGAGCGGGATCGTGGCCACGAGCACGGGGGCCGTGATCTCCACCTCGCCGGCGTCGGGTCCGCGGCGCACGGCGCCGAGGCTCACGTCCGAGGCTCCCGGGCCCACGAGGTACTCTGCCTCTCCGGCCGAGTCGCTTCCCAGGCACGGCTCGATGGCCGCGTCGTGCGCCGCGACGTGCGTCCCGTCCAGCGTGACGTGAAGGGCGATCCCGAAGACCGGTCCCATGTCGGCGGCCCAGACAGTGGCCACGGGGGCGTCGGGATCGGTGACGTCCACGTCCACGTACACTCCCGGGCCCTCGGGCTCGGGGTCGGCCTCGAAGCCGGGCGTGACCACGACCTCCTCCTGCACGTCCGCGATCACGTCCTCGCCCGCGTCCGTGGGTTTTGACCTCGACTCTCCGCAGGCTCCCAGCAGGAGCAGCAGCGGCACCAGAATCCATCTCATGGCGACCTCCTCGACGGCTCTTGCCGTCGAGTCATACCCTACGGCGGGTTCCAGGGGCCCGCTATGCGATTCGTGCTTTTTCCTGGGGACAGGCTCCCTGCCTGAAACTTATTGATATTGTTTGGCTTTTCGGCATGACCGCGAGAATTTGTCATTCAGTATATCTTCTCCCATGCGAGACCCTACCCGCTTGAGACAGATCGCTCGGCCTGCACCCGAACGACCTGCGGAAGTGAGCCGCGAATCTCCCGAAATCATTGAATCCTGCCTCGACCGCAGCTTCAGTGACGGTGACGTGGTGTCGTCTGAGGAGCTCCGCGGCGCGGGCCAGCTTCACCTCGAGCAGGTACCTGTACGGGCTCGTGCCCACGACGTCCCTGAACCGACGGGAGAAGTGGTACCTGCTCATGCCCGCGGCGCGTGCCATGTCCTCGACGCCGATCTCCTCGCCCTGCACGTCCTCGGCGAGCTGCACGGCCCTGAGGATCCTCGCGTCGTGGTCCTTCGCCCGGGAGAGCTCCCGAGGGGCGCCCCTGACGAGCTGGACGGCGAGCGCCTCGGCCAGGGCGTCCGCGGCCAGGGCGCTGCCCGGGCCTCCCGCGGCCTCTTCTACGAGGAGCGTGCCCAGCCTCACCATCCGCTCTCCGGCCGCGGCGATTCCCGCATCGATCTGCCTGCGCCTGTCGGCGGGCCCCAGCGCGTCGGCCACGCCGGAGACGAGGTCCGGGCTCAGGTGCATCGAGACGGCCCGCGTCCCGGGCGTGATGCTGGTGGCGTGCTCCGCGCCGGCCGGCACCACGATGACCGACCCCTCGACGGCGGTGAACCTGCGCTTGCCGACACGGTACTCGAGCCTGCCCGTCTCCACCCAGGCGAGCTCGTAGGCCGCGTGCGCGGTGGCGCGGAACGCCTGCACGTCGTGCGAGCGGTCCTCCCACTGCCGGATGAGCACGGTCGGAGAGGCCATCCTCTCGGTGATCGACATGCCCGGCGGAAGGACGAGCGGTTTCGTGTGTGCGGCGATGGCGGCCCCCACGGTCTACTCGAAGCCTACCGCCGGGTGAGAGCCCCCGCAAGCAGATGTACACCTGCTGCCCTGAGGTTCCCCGCTGCCCTGAGGTTCCCCGCTGCCCTGAGGTTCCCCGCTGCCCTGAGCTTGTCGAAGGGCTCAGGTCAGGGCTTCTCCTCCTCCTCTTCCTCCTCGCCCTCCTCGTAGACCGGCGGCGGCAGCTCGGCCGGGTACTCCTCGCCCTCGGGGATCGGCAGCTTGTTCATCAGGCTCATCCAGATCTTCTGCTTGAGCTTGAACGTGAAGACGCACTCCTCGAGCCCGGCGTAGACGAGCCCGATGGTGCGCGGGTCGTTGATGGCGTAGAGGGATGCCGTGGCCTGCTCCCTGAGGCTCGGCTCGGTGAGGAGCACCTTCGCGAGCGTCTCCGTTGCCTGCTCGTCCTTGAGCTTGCCGTAGGCCACCACCGCCTCCTCCGTCTCGTACTCGTATGTGTCCAGGATCGCCTCGACGGCACGGGGCGCGCCGAGCTCGCCCAGCGCGGCGATGCAGGCCCGGCGGGTCACGGCGTCGTCGCCCCACAGGAGCTCGATGATCGGGTTCACGGCGCCGCGATCGCCCAGCTTGCCCAGGGCCTCGACCATGCGCCTCAGGGCCTCCTGGTCCTTCTCCTCCAGGGCCTCGATGAGCGGCTTGACGGCCTTCTCGTCCCCGAGGTTGCCCAGGATCTTGGACGCCATGGCGCGGATCTTCGCATCCGGATCCTTGATGAGGGGGATGAGGTTGTCGACCATGCCCGGCTCGGCCACGAGCTCCACGGCGTTGATGGCGACGCGGCGGACCTGCACGTCCTCGTCCAGCAGGGCCCGGGTGAGGATCTCCGGCACCCGCTCTCCGCCGATCGCGGCGAGGGCCACCACGGCCCCCTCTCTCACGCCCGCGTCCCCGTCCTTGAGACCCCTGGCCAGGGCGTCGATGCCCTCGGGCTCGCCGATGCGTCCCAGGATCTTCGTCGCGGCGAGCCTGACCTCGGCGTCCTCGTGCTTCATGGCCTTGGCCACGGCGGGGATGGCTATCTTGCCGATCTGGATGAGCCCCTCCAGTGCGGGCTTGGACTCCGTCTCGATCTCCAGGAGCTTCGCGAGCGTCTCGGCGCTCCTGGGGGTCCTGAGCTGGCTCAGCACCTGGATGATGCCCTGTCTGGCGTCGATCATGGACTCCGGGCTGTCCATGTACTCGGCCAGCACGTCGATCGTGTTCTCGTCGCCGATCTCGGCCAGGAGGACGATGAACAACTCCCTCCTGCCAATGTCGTCCTCGCTCATCTCCAGGTTCTCGACGAGCACCCGGGCGACCTTCTTGCTCTTCGCGCTCTTCTCCTTGAGCTCGATCCTCGCCGCCTTGAGGTCCGAGATGTTCGGGCTGTCCAGGTCGTGGATCAGGCTGTCGATGATGGCCCGCGAGAAGATGAAGTAGCCCGCGATGAGGATGATGACGACCACGACGCCGATCCCGCCGAATACGATCCCCTTCATCTTCGGGGACATTCCGGTCTTGGTTTCTTCAGTGTCCAAGGCGCACTCCTTTTTCCACGGCGAGTATCGTTCGAGTCCATCAAGTGATCAAGGGATGATCGAGAGGGAGATCACCGGCAGTTCGTGCCGGACATGCCGTGCAGGTTGGGCACGCGCCACATGCAGGTGTTGAGGCAATCGTCGGTCTCCGAGGTGTTGGCGTCGTCGCACGCCTCCTCGGGAGCGTCCACGGTGCCGTTACCGCAGCTCGTCGTGGGCGCGCAGCACAGTGCGAACGCGTCCTCCTCGTTGCACCCGTAGCCCGATGTGCAGCTCGTCCTCGAGCTGCCGAAGTAGCAGTTGAACGCCACCGTTGAGCTCATGGGGAAGGGGAAGGAGGCCCCCGAGTCCGGCGCCGTGAAGTGGCCCGCGGAGCTCGTTGCGGTCCTGCAGTAGATCTCGCCGACGGATCTCGTGCTCCCGATCGAGTACGTCCATCCCGAGCGGCGGTTGTTGAACTGCAGGTGCGTGCACAGGTCCCATCCGGGCGGGCACAGCGTCGCGAAGTCCTCCTCGCAGACCGTGTCCGTCGTCTCGTCGCACAGCATCATGGTGCCGCCGGGAGCGGTCGAGACCATCACGGCTCCACCCTGGCAGAAGGCCGCCTCCACGGGCACGCAGCTTCCGTCCACGCACGCCTCCGCGATCGCGCAGATCGTGCCGCAGGAGCCGCAGTTCGCGGGATCGTAGCGCGTGTCCGAGCACACCGCGGAGCAGTTGACGAGCGGGCTCGCGCAGGTGACGCCGCACGTGCCTCCCACGCACACCTCGCCGGTCCTGCACTCGCTGTCGCACGCGCCGCAGTGCAGTCTGTCCGAGTCGAGGTCCCTGCAGCTTCCCGAGCAGTCGGTGAAGCCTCCCGGGCACGCCGCCGTGCATGTGCCGTCGTAGCACACCTCGCCCGAGTCGCACGTGCTGCCGCAGGAGCCGCAGTTCTCGGGGTCTCTCATGAGGTCCTTGCACACGCCCGAGCACAGCGTCAGGCCCGCCAGGCACGAGGTGACGCAGGCGCCGGCCTCGCACACCTCGCCGCCTCCGCACGCATTGCCGCAGGAGCCGCAGTTGGCGTGATCCGAGTCGAGATCCACGCAGCTTCCCGAGCAGTCCGTGTAGTCGCCCGGGCACGCGAACATGCAGCTGCCCGCCGCGCACACCTCGCCCGGCTCGCAGGCGTTTGCGCAGTCGCCGCAGTTGCTCGGATCGTTGTCGAGGTTCTTGCAGATCCCCGAGCAGCTCGTGTAGCCCTCGGGGCAGTCCGGGGCGCACGCCCCGTCGATGCACAGGTACCCCGCGCTGCAGCCCAGCCCGCACGCGCCGCAGTTGTACTGGTCCGTCATCAGGTCCGTGCACACTCCCTCGCACTCGTCCGTGCCCTCCTGGCACGAGAGGACGCAGACGCCCGCCTCGCAGACCTCGCCCTCACCGCAGGCCGCGCCGCACTGGCCGCAGTTGCCCGTGTCGTTCATCAGATCCACGCACAGGCCCCCGCAGTTGAAGGTGCCCGAGGGGCAGGTCTCGCTCGAGGCGCACGAGAGGAGGCAGATGGCGAGCGTGAGGACAGGGATTCTGTTCATGATGGCTCCGTACGGGTTGTTGAGGAGATCGTACGATGCAGTTCGGGTGGGGTCAAGGAAGGCCCTGACGCGGCGAATCCGTGCTCGCCCGGGTGGTCGACTAGCTCGCGTCCCTGACGCACCGGGCGTGGTTGAAGATCTTCACCACGTCGCCCTGGGGGCCGTTGCCGTTGGGCCAGTCGGCGGGGTCGCCGGTCTTGGGATCCGAGCGCTGGGCGCCGGCGCCGTGGACGTCGAGCAACGTGTAGGAGCCGGAGCCTGGTGGCATCTCCATGTAGCCCATGGCGCGGCCGAACGAGACGTAGACGGCGAACGTTCCGCGGTCCTCGGGGCGGCCGTCGAGGTGCGTGGTGGAGCTCCAGTAGTAGGACTCGATGTCCGTGACGGTGAAGACGGGGTCGATGGCTGCGGAAGACGTGACGAGCGGCGCGCGGGTGTAGTCCACGATGGACTGGAGCTCCTTCGCGTTGGGCAGGCGCCAGTCCGAGTGCACGATGGTGAGGTCCTCGCAGTAGGCGAGGGCGTCCTCCCAGTCGAGGGTGGAGGCGGAGTCGGACTGCTGCCACATGAGTCCGGTCGCGAGGTCGGTGACGGTGTCGTCGCCGTTGTCCTGGAGGTCGTTGATGCCGTGGTCGGATTCGAGGCGGACGTACTTCGCAAAGCCCGTGAAGTCGCCCATGGGGCTGGACATGCCGTAGCCCTTGATGCGGCCGTCGGCGAAGTTGACGCCGAAGAATGCGGCCTCGCCGCTCATGACCGTGCCGACGTACTCGGTGGACGAGAAGTACTGGGCGTCGATCA
>JAFDER010000068.1 GCA_019310245.1 Deltaproteobacteria bacterium | reverse complement strand
AAGCGGAAGCCCACCCCTGCGTTCAGGCCCAGGAGCCCCACGGCCGGCACCTGCCGGTCGCCGAACGCCACGAGGCTGAAGGCGGGCAGCTCGAGCCGCACGAACACGCGATCGTGCAGGACGAACTCGGTGAGCATGGAGGCGCGCACGATCATGCTCGTGCGCTGCGATCCCGTCGCGCCCTTGTAGAAGCCGATGCCCAGGCGTGCGCCGAGCAGGATCCTCTCGTGTACGGGCAGGTGCACTGCCAGGGTGGGGGCGAGGCCGAAGCCGTAGCCCATGGGGCCCATGAAGACGTGGATGTCGCCGCCGATCTCGAGCCCCACCCTCTGCAGGACCACGTAGCCGATGGAGGCGCCGATGTGACCGCCGTTGCGGTCCACCGCGCGGCCGCTCGCGGGCTCGTTGATGAGGAGCGTGTAGCCTCCCACGAGCGCGGCCGAGACGCGGAATGGATCGCCGAACCCGGGCTTTGGCTCGGGCGTGGGCTCCTCCTGCACCTCCTCGAGCTGGTCGAGGAGCTCCTCGTCGGATGGCGGCTCCACGGGCGGCGCTTCCACGGGAGGCGGCTCGTCGGGCGGCGGCTCCGAGCCGAGCAGGCCCTTCTTCGTCACGAGCTTGACGATCATCGAGCTCACGACCTCCTGCAGGTCGCCCTCGATCGCGATCTGCTCGAGCATCTCGGCCCGGCCGTCGGGCAGGAAGTAGACGAGGATCTCCACGCGGTTCTGGCCGGCCAGCGGCGTGATCCACGGCACGACGACGAACGCGGCGCCCACCTTGACGCCCAGCCGATCGGCATCCTTCTGCGTCTCCACGGTCACGAGCTGGAGCGCCCCGAGCGCCTCCTGCACCGCCTCGGCCGACACCACGTCGTGCTGGAAGAGAGCCTCGCCCACCGCCTCGTCGAACTCGTCGAGCAGCGTCTCGTCGCCCGGTCCGAGGGCCGGCACGACGGCCACGTCGAATCCGAGGGCGGATGCGGACGCGAGAAGAGCCGCCAGGAAGGGCAGGATCGACGCTGGGATGCGTTCCATGGTGCGGGCACCAGCTTATCGAATCGCCTGACCCCGGTCAAACGATCGGGTCAGTACAGTCCCTTGACGTTGTCGCGGATGCGGTGCAGGGCCTGCTGCTGCAGCTGGCGGATACGCTCGCGCGAGAGGTTGTAGCGCTCGCCGATCTCCTTGAGGGTGAGCTCCCTCTCGTTCTTGACGCCGTAGCGCCAGCGCACGATCTGCGCCTCGATGGCCGGTAGCTGCTCGAGGATGTGCTGGATCTCCAGGCACCAGTCGTTGTAGGCCACCTCCTCGAGCGGAGAGCGGGACTCCTCGTCCGAGACGAAGTCGATGAAGCGGTAGGAGTTGTCATCCGAGACGGTGCGGTCCAGCGAGAAGGACGGATCCGTGCTCTGCCTCTGGATCTTGCTCAGCTTCTTCATGTTGATGCCCATCTCGCGCGCCAGCTCCTCGTCCGCCGGCTCCCGGCCTTCACGGAGCTGGAACTGCGAGGTCGCCTTCTGGAGCCTGTTGTGGGCATCGATGAGGTGCACGGGCAGACGGACCGTGCGGCTCTTGTCGGCCAGCGCGCGGTTGATGGCATGGCGGATCCACCAGCTCGCGTAGGTGCTGAACCTGTAGCCCCTCTCCGGATCGTAGCGCTGGACCGCCTTCATCAGCCCGATGTTCCCCTCCTGGATGAGGTCGGAGAGCGAGAGCGTGCCCCTGTTGTAGCGCTTCGCGATCGAGATGACGAGCCTGAGGTTGGCGGAGATGAAGTGATCCCTCTTGCGCCTGCTGCGGCATGTCGCCTTGCAGATGGCCTCCTGGACCCTGGCAAGCCCCTTCGTGGCCCGCAGCGGCGGCAAGCTCGGGCTGCGTCGGTGGCTGCCCGCGTTGTGGCCGTTGCCGTTGTGGCCGTTGCCGTTGCCGTTGTGGCCGTTGCCGTTGTGGCCGCTCCGTCCGGACGCGCGGATCCAGTTCTCGACGGTCTCGAGTGCCATCCGGTCCACGTCTGCCTGCTTGAGGTGCGGCGCGAGCGCAGCGATGGATCTGCGGTAGCGGACGGTCTCGGTAACGGTGAGCCGGCCACGGCGTTCGCGGAACCGGCGATGGGCTCGCTTGATGCATCTGAGCTTGGTGCGCAGCTCGGGGAATGTGTGCCCGAGCAAGGGAACCATGGACGCTGCCACGGGAGGATAGTCGAGGCACGCCTGCCACTCCCTGAGCTCGAGCTCCACGATGCCGCGTGCCACCTCCTGCTCCTGGCTGGTATCCAGGAGCGGGTGGGCCGTGATGTCGCGGAAGTACTTCATCAGGGTTGAGTCCCTCTGCTCGGAGCCGGCGTGGGCGTTCGCCTGCTTGCCGTTCGCTTTGGCCGGCTTTCCTGATCTGTTCTTCATCGGTTTCTTCATGATGACGGGCGGTTCGAGGTTGCGCCTCTTGCCGTCGTGCCTTCCACAATGGAGGACGCCGGGGTGATCAAGAATATTCCCGTGAGCTTCCGGAGTGATCTCAGTCGCTTACGGCTCCGGTGAGGCCATCATGACAGGATGTCGGTGATCACGGCGTCGTGGAATGCCGGCCGGAAGGTCCGGATGGCCTCGCTGGTGCTGGAGGGATGGATCCTGTTGGTCAGGAGCACCGAGACGATCAGGGCGTCCGGGTCGATCCAGATCGAGCAACCCGTGAACCCGAGGTGACCGACGGAGCGCGACCCGAAGGCGATGCCGGCCGTGGAGCCCAGCGGGCTCTTCGTGTCCCAGATGACGGTCCTCTCGCCTCCGCGCAGAGGTGCCATGGCCCAGCTGGCCAGATCGCGAGACAGGAAGCTGCTCCGGCCGCGGCTCGACTCGAGACACGCCGCCGCGAACACCCCCATGTCCCGCGCCGTGGAGAACAGCCCGGCATGCGTGGAGACGCCGCCCATCGCGGCCGCGTTGTCATCGTGGACGACTCCCTGGATCGTCCCGCCCCGGTGCTCGACCCGTTCCGTGGCGGCGATCCACGACTTCTGCACATCACCCAGGCCGCCCGGCCTGAAGGCCGTCGATGCGAGCCCCAGCGGCCCCGTGACGTGTGCGCGAACGGCCTCCTCGAGCCCCGCCCCGGCCCTCTCCTCGAGCAGGGGCACGAGGCTGATGTACCCGAGGTCGCTGTAGAGCGTCCTCTGCCTCGGCGCGGTGCGGGTGGAGCCGAGGGCCGCCTCGATCACGATCCGCTTGCCTGCCGGTGTCCCCCATCCGTCGGCAGGCACCTTCCGGTGCAGGGGCAGCCACGCCTGGAAGCCGGCCCGGTGAGCGAGCACGTCCGCGAGTCCGGCCACCGGCTGCTCCGCGACCGGGTCACCGACGGCGAGACGTCCCGCCTCGACGAGCCGCAGGGCCAGGCAGGACGCGACGGGCTTGGTCAGGCTCGCGACGTCGAAGAGCGTGTCCCGCGTCACTTCTCTGCCGCCCGCGAGCCGCGTGACTCCCGCGCAGGCCTCGGCCTCCACGCTGCCGTCCTGCCAGATCCAGGCCGCCGCACCGGGCGCCACGCCGACCTCGACCGCCTGCATCAGGACCTCGAGGAGTCTCGCGCTACGCGTCCTCATGGCGGATCCCCGAGCGTGAAGGCGTTCTCGTAGTAGCGCACCACCGGCCCGCCACCGCGCCGCCAGGTCACCGAGGCCACGTCGAAACGGTAGCGCTTCGACGGGTCGCGTGCGGCGTACAGTCGGCCGAGCCGGCGGAGCTGGTCCCGCTTGCCCGCCGTGACAGCCTCGTACGGCTGGCCCCGGGCGAGCGAGCGACGCGCCTTGACCTCGACGAGGCACACCAGATCTCCGCGGCCCGCCACGATGTCGATCTCACCCCTGCCGATGCGCAGGTTGCGCTCCAGGATGGTGTAGCCCCTGCGCACGAGGAGCTCCGCCACGGCGTCCTCTCCCTGCCTGGCCGTGACACGGGGGGGGGAGGCCCGGCGGCCTGCGTTTCCTTCTTCTGTCATTTCTGTGTGGCGTCCCTGGTCGGACGGATCGGGGAGATGACTACTTGCAGGCGTTGATCTTGTCCATGTCCGCGCTGCCGATCTCGAGGTTGAGCTGCTCCTCGTGCACGCAGTAGCAGCCAGCTCCGATGGTGGTTCCGGTGACGACCTCGGTGCACTTGTACTTGGCGCCGCAGCCCTTGATCGCCGCGCCCGGTCCGCATCGGCGCGTGCAGTACGGCTCCCAGAGATCCCCCGCCCGGAAGACCATGCACACGCGCGTGCGGCACTGAAGGGAGAAGTGCTCCAGGTACACCTCCGTCGTCTCCCATCCGCACTCGCCCGGCACCACCTCTCCCAGATCGTTGTACAGCGGTGGGCACGATTCTGGCTCGCAAGGATCTCCCACACCCTCTGGCGTGCAGGACGCGAGGGCGGCCAGAAGGGCCACGGCGACCGTGATTAAGAGGAACCTGCGCATTGCCTCCTCCTTCGCTCGTCCCGGCCAGACGCCGGTAGAAAAGTACACTATATATTACAGACGCTGCGGCGGGGTGTCAAGCGCGCCTGCGCACTGCCGCTTGCGTCCGGGTTGCGGCCGCGCTACCAGAGAAGTGACACGTGCGCATCGTCGACGATCACCCCCATCGCGGTCTCCTTCTCTCCGTGAAGAGGCCGGCGAGATATGCCGGACCGGAGTTCGGGGCCGTGCAGCCGCGGCCGGGCGCCGAGGTGAGCCTCGCGCTTGCCTTTCCCGACGTGTACGAGGTGGGATGCTCCAACCTGGGGCTCACGATCCTCTACCGGCGCGCGGCACGCCTCGACTGGGTGCGCGTCGAGCGGGCCTTCGCGCCCTGGCCCGATTATGCAGCCGCCCTCGAGCGGTCCGGGTTGGAGCTGTGCTCGCGCGAGACGGCCACCCCGCTGGGCCGGTTCGACGTCCTCGGATTCTCGCTCCAGCACGAGCTCACCTACACGACCGTGCTCTGGATGCTCCGGCTGGCATCCATTCCCCTGCGCTCCGGCGATCGCTCCTCCGCCCATCCGCTCGTCATCGCCGGCGGGCCAGGGGCCACGAATCCCGAGCCTCTCGCGGACTTCGTGGATGCCTTCGCCGCCGGTGACGGCGAACGGTCCCTGCCCGGGATCCTGGCCGCGGTGCGAGAGGCTCGGGGGCAGGACCGGGGCGGTCTGCTCGCCCGTCTGGCCGCTCTGGGCCACGTGTACGTTCCATCGCTGTACGTCCGCAGCGGACGCCTCCGGCGCGTGGTCACGGACCGTGCCGGCAACACCCCTCCCTGCGTGCCCATCGCCCCTCCCGCGCCGCTCGGCGGCGAGCCGGTGGACGTGCAGGTCGTGCCCGCCGTCGAGACCGTCTTCGACAGGGCGCAGGTCGAGATCGCCAGGGGCTGCTCGGGAGGCTGCAGGTTCTGCCACGCGGGCATGGTCTACCGGCCCGTTCGCGAGCGGACTCCAGGCGAGGTGGTCGAGGCCGCGGTCGAGCAGCTGATCGCAACGGGATACGACGAGCTGAGCCTGTCGAGCCTCTCGACGGCGGACTACCCCGGGCTCGGGCAGGCCGTCCGCGCGCTGGGCCCCATCCTCGAGGCGAGGCGCATCGCCCTGAGCGTGGCATCGCTGAGGGCGTACGGTCTCGAGACATCGGTGCTCGAGGCGATGAGCGCGGTTCGCGCCACGGGAATGACCCTTGCCCCGGAGGCCGGGTCCGACCGGCTCAGGGCCGTCGTGAACAAGACGGTCACGCGGGAGGATCTTCTCTCGGCCCTCGAGAGGATGCACCGGCAGGGATGGCAGAAGGTGAAGCTCTACTTCATGTTGGGACTTCCGGGAGAGGTCGATGAGGACCTGGAGGCGCTCTGCGATCTCGTGGCACAGGCGGCGCGGCTGTGGCGAAGGCCGAGGGGACGCGGCAGGCACAGGCTCACCGTCTCGCTCTCGAACTTCGTTCCCAAGCCATTCACGCCGTTCGAGCGCGAGGCCATGCTCGGGCCCGATGCCCTCGAGGCGAGAAAGCGGCAGATCCGGCGTCTTGCGAGCGGCACCGGTGCGCAGATCACGTTCCACGATCCGTGGCAGAGCTGCGTCGAGGGCCTGCTCGCGCGCGGCGGCCAGGAGCTGTGCTCCCTCGTCGAGGCCGCCTTCCTGGCCGGGTGTCACCTGGACGGCTGGGGCGAGCTGTTCGATGCGGCGGCGTGGCGGCGCGCGATGGATGATGCAGGCGTGGTTCCCTCTGCCTACGCGGAAGCGATCCCGGAGGGCGAGCGCGTTCCCTGGGACGTGATCTCCATCCACGTCGAGGACGCGTTCCTGGCCGAGGAGAGAGCCCTGGCGCGTAGAGGCGAGTCGCGTGAGAGGTGCGATTCGCCGGTGGGCGAGCTGTGTCATGACTGCGGGGCGCCGTGCGACCCGGGGCAGGCGGCTCTCGTGCGTGGAGACGACGCGGACGAGGGACGCGTCAGGGCGCTCGAGGCCCTTGCTCGGGCCGAGGCCGGCAACGAGCTGGTCTGGGGTCCCGCGGACGAAAGCCTGCCTCAGCACTTCGTCCACCTCTCCTTCGACCGTGTCCGGGCGGCGGCCTACCTCGGGCACAGGGACGTCATCCGCGCCGTCGCACAGACCATGAGGAGGGCGTTCGTTCCCCTGCGCTACAGCGAGGGTTTCACACCGCGTCCCCGTCTCGTCTTTCGCTCGGCCCTTCCCGTGGGAGTGATCGGCTTCGGCGAGGAGGTGGTCGCCGAGGTGACCCGGCCGCTCGTCGATCAGGCGGGCTTGCTCGCACGGCTCGCACCTGCCTCTCCCGACGGCATCTCGTTCACCTCCGCCCGGAGCCTTCTGGCAGCGGAGGCCAGAATGGTGGGCCGCGGACCGTCGCGCATCTTGTGGATGCTGCCGATCGACACGTCGCCCGGCGCGGGTGACGCGCTCGAGGACATCCTCGCGCAGGACTCGCTCGTGCGCGGGCGGACCACCGGCAAGAGGAAGGTGACGGTTGATCTCAGGCCGCTCATCGAGAACGCCCGACTCGGGTCGGCCGGCGAGCTCGAGGACATGAGAGGCTCGGGGCTTCCCGCGCACGCCAGCGTCGTGCTGGTGGATGCGCGTGCGGTCGACGGGCGCTGGATCCGTCCCTCGGAGCTCGTCGCCCTGCTCGCGGAGCGCGGCCTGGAGGCGGCCTGGGTGGCGAGGCGGATCTTTGTCGATGAGGGGGCCCCATGACCTACAACTTCGATCCCGAGCGCTGGTACGAGAACCAGTACGCTCTGCTCGAGGCCAGGCGTCGGAGCGGCGAGCTGGACGTGGAGGGCTTCGAGAAGGCCGTGGCAGCGCTCGAGGAGAAGCACGGCGAGATGCTGCGGCGTCTCGACGGGACGTACCAGATCCCGCAGAAGTGAGCCTCTCGCCCTACCTGCGCAGGATCCTGTGGTCTCCGCGGCGAATGGTCACGCCGGCGTCGTCCAGCCAGCGGGCGAGAGGCAGAGCGTGCTTGCGCGTCGCTCCGACCATGGCCTTGAGATCCGTGACGAGGAACTTCTCGTTCGTTGACAGGAAGTCCCGCACCCTGGCCTCGAGATCTTCGAGGAACGCGGACGGGAACAGGAAGGCTCCATGCAGGAGCCTGGCCCTCCCGCTCGAGATGAGAAGGTCCACGGCTCTGCTCACCAGGTCCCCGCCGGCGTCGACCTGCTGCGCCAGGTCCTTGAGTCCGGGCGGAGTCGCCGGGTTCCTTTGCAGGTGGGAGAGGATGGACGTGGCCAGATCGGAGACCTGCGATGCCGAGCCGGGCGTGTGCCCGGACTCCGAGACGATGTCGCCCTCGATCTTCCATGCACCTTCCTTGACGAGCTTCTGCAGGACCGAGTTGAACAGGGTGGCTGCCGTAGGTCCGACGACCAGATCCCTGAGCACGTCGCGCTTGATGCCGGCGCGTTCCGGGTGTGCGGCGTGGTAGCCCGAGAGAGCGTCGCGGGCGCGCTCGAGAGCCCTGTCGTGGGCGTGGATGCCCACCACGGCGTTGCGGCCGCTCTTCACGGCCTGCCTCTGCCGGAGGATCTTCTCCAGCCCCTGCTGGATCTGCGCCGGCGTGAACGGAACGCGCTGGACGAGCTCGGCCGGATCCAGTCCTGCGGGCCCCGCCCCCCGAAGGGCGAACGTGATCCAGGCCTCCTCGCTGGTCCTGTCCAGGGCATCGACCTGCTCCTCGAGGCTGCCTCCGATGCGGCGCGCCGCGCACCTGGGGTCGATGACGATGCCCCCGGCCAGCGTGGAGAACCCTCTGCCCTCGTCGGGCACCTTCGGCTCGGCCGTCCTCCCGCCATCCGCTCCCCTGTTCTTCGGGATCAGCCTCGAGAGCTTCTTCGCCCCCATCCCCCCGCCATGCCTCAGGATGAACCTGTCGTTCGCCCGGGGAACCACCGGTTCGGCGGTCCTGATCCGGACGATGCGGAGCTCGCCCGGCATGAGCGGTTTCTGCTCGTGCACCCGGCCCCTGCCGTGAACCTCGCAGGGCGTCGAGCTCGCTCCGAGGCTCAGGCTCATGCGGGTCGGCAACCGGATGGGCTTGTGGATCCAGGGCATCGAGGAGATCTCGGCGAGGATCGACGTCGACGGCGTGAACGTCCCGGGCGTGGTCACCCACTGGCCGCGAAGCCCGGCATCCGCGTCGACGCCCACGAGGTTCAGGGCGACCCTCGAGGGTGCTAAGATGCGCTCGGACGCTCCTCCATGGACCTGCAGTGCGCGTGCTCTCGCCTTGAGTCCCGACGGTACGATGAGCACGTGGTCGGACTCGGCGAGCGATCCGCCGATCAGGGTGCCCGTGACCACCGTCCCGAATCCGGGCATCACGAAGGACCTGTCGATGGGAATGCGCAGGGGCTGCCTCATGGCGCCGGTCCTGAAGTCCGTGATCATCGAATCGAGTGCGCTGCACAGCTCGTCGAGTCCTGTCGAGTCCACGACGCTCGTCTCGATGATCTGCGCCTCCTCGAGGAACGTTCCCGAGAGCAGCTCCCGCGTCTCCTCCGCCGCGAGCTGCCTGAGCTCCTCCTGGGCGGCGTCGCACTTGGTCAGCGCCACGATCCCGCGCTCCACCCCGAGGGCCTGCATGATGGCCAGGTGCTCCACGGTCTGGGGCTTGACGCCATCGCTGGAGTCGACGACCAGGATGCACAGGTCCACCACCGCGGCACCGGCCGCCATGGTCTTGATGAACTTCTCGTGCCCCGGCACGTCCACCACCGAGACGACGCGCCCCGAGGGGAGCCTGAGGGGAGCGTAGCCCAGCTCGATGGTGATGCCGCGCTTCTTTTCCTCCGGCAGCCTGTCGGGGTCCACGCCGGTCAGGGCACGTACGAGCGCACTCTTGCCGTGGTCGATGTGGCCGGCCGTCCCGACGACGGCGACGGGCAGATCCTTTGCGTCCATCGTGAGCCCTGTTTCCAAAATCACACGGGTATTATAGAAATGCAAGGACTCTGTCCGCTGGTTCGGAGGTGAAGATGAAGCAGCGATCCGTGAAGCACCTCGCGCTGGGAGCCGTGCTTGGCCTGGCCGTAGCCCTCGTCCTCGTCCAGGCAAGTGCGGGAGCGGCGAAGGCCAAGGGCTCGCCTTACTATCCGCTCACGATCTTTTCCAAGGTCCTTGCCCATATCCAGACGAGCTACGTGGACGAGGTGGACACGAACGCCCTGATCTACGGGGCCATCAAGGGGATGGTGGGCTCGCTGGATCCGCACAGCGCCTACCTCGATCCGGAGGAGTACAAGGTCCTGCAGGGCGACACGGCGGGCAAGTTCGGCGGGGTGGGGATCGAGGTGGATGCGCGGTTCGGCAGGCTCACCGTCATCTCGCCCCTTCCGGGCAGCCCCGCCGAGGAGGCCGGCGTGCGGCCGGGTGACGAGATCATCGCCATCGAGGGCGTGCCCACGTTCACGCTCACGATCCAGGACGCCGTGAAGATGATGCGCGGCAAGCCGGGGACGCAGGTGACGATCCGCGTGCGCCGCGGTGAGGCCGAGGTGCTGGAGTTCGAGCTCACGAGGAAGATCATCAAGGTGGATTCCATCGAGAGCGAGATTCTCGATGCCGGGCTAGGGCTGGCCCTGATCCGCGTCAGGGTCTTCCAGCAGGGGACGTACTCGGGCTTCCGCGGGGCCCTCGACGACCTGTCCGCCAAGGCGGGCGGTCATCTCGAGGGTCTGGTGATCGACCTGAGGAACAACCCCGGCGGGCTTCTCGACCAGGCCATCTACATGGCCGACGAGTTCCTGGATTCCGGCGTGATCCTCACCACGAGGGGCAGGGGAGGGGAGATCGTGGCCACGGAGAAGGCGCACAAGAAGGGGACCCGCGAGCGCTTCTCGATCGTCCTTGTCGTCAACGAGTACACCGCCTCCGCGGCAGAGGTGTTCGTGGGTGCGCTCATGGACCACCAGCGCGCGGTCGTCGTGGGGATGCCGACATTTGGAAAGGGGAGCGTCCAGACCATCATCAAGCTTCCGGACAAGTCGGGGCTCAAGCTCACGACGGCGCTCTACGCCACCCCCTCCGGGCACGTGGTGCAGGCCGCGGGCATCGAGCCGGATCTCGTGGTTCCGGCGCTCAGGCCGGATCTGTTCGAGAAGGGGCAGAAGCTGACGGAGAAGGACATCCTGGGGCATATCGAGGTGCAGGGTATCGCTGGAGTGGCCACGTCCTCACCAGTACCGCTGGAGGACAACCAGCTCTACATCGGCTACCAGGTCCTCAAGGCCGCGTTGAAGTTCGAGTCCGCGGGAGGATAGGTGAAGCCGCTCCTCGACTGGATCGACTCCCACAGGGTGCTCGTCTGTCTCGGGCCGGGAGGCGTGGGCAAGACGACCGTGACCTCGGCGCTCGGGCTGTATGCGGCGCGGCATGGAAGGCGGACGCTGTGCCTGACCATCGATCCGGCGCGGCGTCTTGCCGAGAGCCTGGGGGTGGAGAACGACGAGGCCGGAGAGGCCGACGGCATGATCGAGGTCCCCGTCCGGGAGAACCTCTGGGCGATGATGGTGGATGCGCGCTCGGCCGTGGACGTGGCCACGAGGAGGCACCTGGGTCCGGCGGCGTCGGCCGACTTCGAGGAGAACCGGATCTTCGGCTACCTGAGGAACACGCTCGCCGGGTTCCACGAATTCGCGTGCATGGACGTGCTCCTCGATCTCGTCGAGCGCGGCGTGTGGGACACCATCATCCTGGACACGCCGCCCTCGCAGCACGCGAGGGACTTTCTCGAGGCGCCCCGACGCATCGAGGAGGCCGTCACGAGCCCGGTGCTCAACCTGTTCGTCGATGCGGGAGGGCGCGGCCTTCCCGGCCGCGGGCTCGTCGGGATCGGGACGGGCATGACGATGAGGGTGATTGGACGGCTGATCGGCCAGGGCCTCGTGGAGGAGGTGGCCGAGTTCCTCCTCCTGGGTGGTGACATGCTCAAGGGCTTCCACGCCCGCTCGCTGCGCATGCGTGAGTTCCTGCACGAGGCCGATCTGGGCTTCGCGGTCGTCACGTCTCCGGAGACCGTTCCCGAGTGCATCCGGCTCCATGCAATGCTCGGGGACATGGGGTTCGAGAACGAGTTCTTCGTTGCCAACCGCGTCCTGACCTACGCCGGTGGCGCGACCGACGGCATCACCTTCGAGGCCCTCTCGCCCCAGCCGGAGCAGCGCGAGAATAGGGATGACGGAGCCGCAACGCCCATCGCGCCCCACCTTGCCTCGAAGATCGAGGAGAACTTCGCGAACACGCGAAAGCTCAGCGAGGCCCATCTCATCACCCTGCGCGGACTCATGTTGAAGGTGGGCACCGACCACACCCTCTATGCCATCCCGCAGATGGCCGAGGACGTGTTCGACCTCCCGGCGCTCGAGAGGCTTCTCGAGTCCATGATCCACGTTGACGTTCAGCGACCATCCTGAACCGGCGTTCATTGACAAGCTGCCCTCTGGCGGCCATAATCCCAGTCTCTGACTTGTGTAGGGGGCCTTGGTACCGGAGGCACCATGAAGAAAACCCAGTTCAAGGTCGGTGACAAGGCCGTTTGTCCCGCTCAGGGTGTTGCCGAGGTGGCCGAGGTCGTTGATAAGG
>JAFDER010000390.1 GCA_019310245.1 Deltaproteobacteria bacterium | reverse complement strand
CGGGAATAAGGTCGTCAGAACCGGTTTTCAGTATCATGCCCTTGATTTCTGCCGTAAGCTCTTCGAAGCAAACACAGGGACGCGAGGAGAAGGCGACATGATACCCTACGAGGACGTGCTCAAGGCAGTCGGCCACCGCATCTCTCACGTGCGCAAGCAGGTGGGCATGACCCAGGCCGAGCTAGCGAGGAAGGCGGGGGTCTCCCTCAAGTTCATGTCCATGATGGAGAGCGGGGCGAACGTCTCGCTCAAGACGCTGCTGTCGGTGACAAACGCGCTGGGCATGGACCTCAAGGACATCCTCAAGATCAAGGGCCTGCCCAAGGGCGGGCGGGGCAAGCGTGCCACGCCCATCACGTCGGACAACCTCCTGCAGGACACGACGGCCAAGGAGCTGGTCAGGCGCATCTCGCTCATGAACACCGACCAGCGCAAGCGCGCCCTGAAGATCCTCAAGACGGCGCTGACAAACGACTAGCACCACTTTTCGCACACCAGCCCGCACCCAGCCCCACATCCAGACTGGCAGACGCACACGTGGCATATATACTAATGGTGTTCCCTATAGGGGGGGACCTGTCATGCGATACGGTTCGGCCGCTGCTCTCATCGTATCCGTCCTGCTGTCCGGGTGTCCGCGTGACACGAGCCTCACGGGCGCGGCAGACGCGTCCGAGGAAATCACGGCAGACACGCAGGAAGAGACCTCCGGAGGCGTGGTGATCCCGGGCCACCCGCCGCCCTACGAGCCGGAGTGCGGCAACGGCATCCTCGACGAGGACGAGGTGTGCGACGACGGCAACACCGAGAGCCTGGACGGGTGCGACGCGGACTGCACCTACACGTGCGTCGAGGACGCTGACTGCAGCCTGGGGACCGTGTGCTCCACGGACGTCTGCAACCTCGAGAGGCACGCGTGCGAGCACCACCCCATCAGGTGCGCGGACGACGAGCCCTGCACGTACGACTACTGCGATGACGCGGCCGGATGCAGGCACCGGTGGACCGGCCCCTGGTACCGGGACGCGGACCGCGACTGCTGGGGAAGCCTGACGGACACGACGTGCGGCACGGCCACGATGCCGCGCGGGTACACCGCGACCGGGGGCGACTGCTGCGACTCGGAGCCCAGCGTGAGCCCTCACGAGACCGAGTACCACTGGGATCCGTACGACTGCGACGGGGCCGTCGCACCCACGTTCGACTTCAACTGCAACGGGGAGGAGGAGCCGCGGTGGCTGCAGGTGGGCCGCTGCGACACGGGCTCCGGAACGCTGTGCCTGATCGAGGAGGGGTGGGTCGGCGATCCGCCCGCGTGCGGTGAGGATGGCCGGTGGCTCACCGAGTGCCGGAGGGACGCGGAGACGGGCGTGTGCCAGCCGGCGTGGGACATCGCGCGGTCGCAGAGGTGCCGCTGAGGAGAACCCGGATCAGCCGGTGAAGAGCGAGCGCAGGGCGTCGGCGCGGCCGCGCAGGCCGGAGCGCTGGAGGGTGCGGGCGGCGGCGAGGATGCGGCGGTACATGTCGTGCGAGTACGGCTGCCAGAACGGGCTCCAGGCCACGGGCAGGCGCACCTTCTCCTCGTTGACGTGGTAGACCTCGCACATCTCGCGCAGGCCGTCGTCGCCGTGGACGCGGCCGATGCCGGAGGTCTTCACGCCTCCCCAGGGAGTCTCGGGGCAGGCGTGCGTGATGAGCACCTCGTTGACGAGCACGCCGCCTGCATCGATCCTCTCGGCCACGCGCCGGCCCTCGGAGCGGCTGGACGTGAAGACGTAGGCGTTGAGCCCGAAGTCCGAGTCGTTGGCGCGGCGGATCGCCTCGTCCACGCTCGAGACCTTGACGATGGGCAGCGTGGGCCCGAAGGTCTCCTCGGAGAGGCACGACATCGTCTCGTCCACGTCCACGAGAACGGTGGGCTCGAAGTAGTTGCCCGGACCCTCGATGCGGCTGCCGCCGCACAGCACGGAGGCCCCGGCCTTGACGGCATCCTCGACGTGGCGCTCGACGATGGCGAGCTGGACGGGATCGGTCATGGGCCCCATGTCCGTACCGTCCTCGAGGGGATTGCCCACATCGAGACGGCGGGTGCGCTCGACGACGCGGCTCACCACCTCGTCGTAGACCTGCTCGTGCACGTAGGCGCGCTCGACGGAGGCGCACACCTGGCCCGCGTTGGCGAAGGCGCCCCAGACGAGGCTGGGCACGACGAGATCGATGTTGGCGTCGGGCAGCACGATGGCGGGGTCCTTGCCGCCGAGCTCCATCGAGCAGGGCACGAGGGCCTTGCCGCACTTCGAGGCCACGAGCCGGCCCGTGGGCGTCGACCCGGTGAAGTTGACGTAGTCGACGCCCTTGTCGATGAGCCCGGAGGCGATCTTGCCCGAGCAGGGCAGGACCTGGAAGAGGTCGGGGTCGAGCCCTGCCTCGTCGAAGAGCTCGCGTCCCTTCATGGCGATGAGAGGCGTGAGGCTCGCGGGCTTGAGCAGCACGGCGTTACCCGCCAGGAGCGCCATGAGCACGGAGCCGAAGGGGATGGTGAACGGGAAGTTCCAGGGGCCGATCACGAAGACGACGCCGCGCGGCCTGTAGTGCAGGTAACTGCGGCGGTACATGAGAAGGTGCAGGGGGATCGGACGCGTGTCGAGGATCTCGCGCGCCTTGCCTGCAAAGTACGTGACGAGATCGGCGATGGGGAAGACCTCCATCTCGAGCGATTCCTGCAGGACCTTGCCGTTCTCGCGGCTGAGCAGCTCGCAGACCTCGTCGGCGCGATCGAGGAGGATGTCGCGGAAGCGCAGGAGCACACGGGCGCGCGCATCCAGGCCGCCGGCATCCCAGCGGGCCTGGGCCGCGCGGGCGCGTGCGAGGGCCTCGATCGCCCTCTTCTGCGTGAAGGCCTCGACCTGACCGATCTTCTCGCCGTTGCTCGGGTTGGTGACATCGATGACAGCCATGGATCCCTCCATCAGCAGCGCCAGAGGCGCGCACTCGTCAAGTTCACTAGCATGCGGGCCCGGGACTGTGAAGAACCGCGGGGACGGCCATCAGTTCTGCGTGGGAGGCTCGACCCCGTCCGGCGCGGGCTCCTCGGGGGACTCCTCCTCGGCACCGTCCTCGCGCCGGCGAAGGATGCGCTTGACCTCGTCGACGGCGCGCTTCATGGTGCGGCGCACCTCCTTCATCCTCTCGGAGTTGAGGGTTCCGCGCGAGGCGGCGCGGCCGACCTCGGAGAACAGCCTCTGGACCTCCTCGCCCAGGCTCGTGAACTCGCTGGCGAGCTTGCTCCACAGGGCTCCGCCCACGCGCTCGTAGGCCTCCTCGACCTCTTCCTGGTGCGCATCGAGCTCCTCGCGGCCCGCCTCGGTGATGGAGTAGACCTTGCGCCCGCGCTCCTTCTTGACCTCGGCGTGGCCCATCTCCTCGAGCATCTGGAGCGTGGGGTACACGACGCCGGGGCTGGGCCTGTAGGCCCCGCCGGAGCGCTCCTCGATCACCTGCATGACCTCGTAGCCGTGGCGCGGCTGCTCGGAGATCGCGTCCAGGATGAGGTAACGGAGGTCTCCGCGCTCGGCGCGGGGGCCGTGATGTCCGAACCACTGCCAGGGGAAGGGTCCGCCCTTGAACGGCGGCGCCCAGGGAGGCTTCGGCATCTTCTTGCCGAATCGGGCCCAGAAGTTGAATGGCATGGTTGCTGTGCCCAGAAGTTGAATGGCATGGTTGCTGTGTCTTCGTGATCCATCTTTCTTTCCTCCTGCAAGGGGCCATGTGCCCCTGCTGATGTGTCGCGATATATCGGATAGATATGTCGTGATATTCTGGATGTCAACACCTGGCGGGTAAAAAAAGATCGGACCTGTTTTGATTTTCCTGTATTATCAGATGGTTAGGTGACGTCCCCGTGGTGGGGCGGGCTCCCCTTCGACACGCTCAGGGGAGCGGGAGAAAGTAACCTGGGTAGGTTGGAAGAGAAGCGCTGGCCCTTCGACGGGCTCAGGGCCACGGAACGAGAATGGTCATGGATACGGGGGGTTGGATGGTCGTGGATACGG
>JAFDER010000389.1 GCA_019310245.1 Deltaproteobacteria bacterium | reverse complement strand
GACCTCGGCGTCCCCGGCCCTCTCCTCGTGCACCTTCGCGGCCCTGAGGAGGATCCTGACCTTCGCCTCGGGCTCGCCCGCCGAGGCGACGAGCGGGTCGACGATCTCGACGAAGGCCTTCCAGTCGTCGTTCGTCTCGTAGGCCCGCGCCAGCGCCTCGCCGGCCTCGAACGCGCAGCCCTGCACGTCGAGCAGCGCCCTGAGCCCGCCAAGCGCGGCCTCGCTCTCCGGATCCTCGACCGCTGCCGCGGAGAAGTACGCGAGCGCCTTCTCCGGCTCGCCCAGCTCCACGCGGTACACCTCTCCCAGCCTCTCCATGAGACGGGCCGCGCGGCCGTGAGCCTCGCCGGCGGCATCGTCGAGCATCTTGACCAGCTCGGGCCAGCGCTTCGCGCTCGCAAGCGAGGCGTCGAGCGCCTCGACCGTGGCCGCATCGAACCCGAACTCCTCCACCACGGCGAGCAGCGTCTCGATGGACTCCCCGCCCAGCTTCTCCTGCACCGCGGCCATGCGCACGAGGTCATCGCGCCTCTGCAGGGGCGGCACCCTCGCACCGGCCCTGAGCCGGAGCACCTTGACGAGCTCCTCACCCTCCGCGGTGCTCTCCACCAGGGCATCGAGCGCCTCGAGATCCGTCCCGTCCATCTCGAGGCGGCTCCTCCACGCCTCGAGCGCCGTCTGCGTCTCGCCCATCTCCCCGGCGAGCCGGGCCACCTCGCCCAGCACGGTCCTGCGCGTGCTCGACGACTGCTCCATCCCCGCCAGCCGCTGGAGCACGTCGAGCCGCTCCTTCTTCCTGTCGGCCTTCGCGAACAGGTCGTCGAGCGTGCGCGCGGCCGCGAGCTTCACGCCGGCCTCGGCGTCGTCCGTCTCGAGGACCTGCACGTACAGGTCGATGGCCTTGTCGACTTCGCTCTCGCGGTAGACCTCCGCGGCGCCGGAGAGCAGGGAGGCCCGGAGCGCCCCCTCGGAGCTCTCGCCGGCAGCAGCCTGCGCCCTCGCGAGCACGTCGGAGCCGCCGGAGCTGCCCGCAAGCTCCACGAGGCTCGTGCGTGCCTCCACGTCCCCGGGGCGCTGCACGAGGAGGGTCTCGTAGTGCTCCATGGCCTTCTCGCTCCGACCCAGGGCCACCAGCCTGCGTGCCACCTCCTTGCGCAGCACGTCGCCCCGCTCCACGAACTCGAGGCCCTTCTCGATCACCCTGATGGCGTCCTCGTCCCTCTTCAGTCCGTCGTAGATCGTGCGCAGGAGCCCCAGCGCCCCGAGCCTCGCGTCCTTCGGGACCCCGTCATCGCCCAGCAGCTTCTCCAGCAGCTCCAGCGCACCCTCGTGCTCCGGGCTGACGTCGACGAGCACCCGGAGCTCATCGAGGGCCTTGCCATGATCGCCCATCCTGTCGAGGTAGGCGGAGGCGATGCGCACGCGGATGTCCGCGGCCTTCTTGCCGGCCGTGGGGATCCGGCCCCTCCACACCTCGATGACCTCGTTCCACTTTCCGAGCCGCTCGTACAGCCGCTCGAGCGAGGCCTGGAGCCTGGCGTCCGAGGGATCGAGCTCGAGCAGCTTGCTCATGTAGCCCAGAGCCCTCTCGGGCTCGTCGGCGAAGTCCTTGGCCGCGTGCGCCGCGTCGTCCAGGAGCATCTTCCGCCGCTCCACCTCCATCTCCCCGCCCAGCTCCCTGTCGTACACGCCGAGGAGCTGGTCCCACCTGCCGGCCTGCGTGAGCTCCACGCACAGCCGCTCGAACGCCCACGCCGCGCCGGGATCGATCTCCAGGATCCTGCCGAGCACGCCGGACATCGCGTCCGGGTCGTCGCCGCTCCACTCCTCGTGAAACGCCAGCGCCCTCTTCGCGATGCCCTTGCTCATCACCTTGCGGTAGAGCATCGCGACCTCGTCGGGGCTCTGCTGCTCCGCGGCGAGCTTCTCGAGCTCGTCCCAGGCCGCCGCGCTCCTCGGAGACTTCTCCACCTTCTTCAGCGCAGCTTCGAGCCCCTCGGGAGCCTTCTTCGCCTTCTTCTTCGACTTGGTCTTGGTCTTCTTCTTGGCCGGCATGATGCCCCCGACGATTGAGAGAGGTTGCCCCTACCCACACGCGCGAACCATCGATAGTAGCCACTTTCCACGCCCGGATCACCCTGTAACTGCGCCCATTGTGAGCAGCTGATCAGAGGGACTCGGAAGAGGAAGAGCACTTCGACGGGCTCAGTGCAGCGGGAATAGGCTCAGTGCAGCGGATATGAGGGACACGGGAGCGGGGGGATCGATCAGATCTTGAGAATCTCCTCCACCTCGGCCTTGTCGACGTCCGTGACGTACTGGATGTCGCTGATGTCGGACGCCTCGCGGGTCAGGCAGGCAAGATCGTCGCGAGTCATGAGGGAGGTGTTGAACTTGCGACAGCCCGCCATGAGCTGGCGCAGGCCCTGGGCCAGCCTCTCGTAGTAGGTGTACAGGCCGATGGCGCCCGGAGGAAGGCTCTCGTACTCCTTGTCGCCGATCTCCTTGCGCAGGTCGGCGGACGTGACGAAGATCTCATCCCGCGTGCTGCCGAACCTCTCCACGTACACGGGAAGCTGGTGCTCCTCGATGGCGCGGCCGATGGTCTTGCCCACCATGGCGGCCGCGATGGGCGACCGGGCCATGCCGATGAGCTTGACGAACGGGGCGCCCAGGGCGAGGCCCTTGAAGATCTGGTCCTCGAAGGTGAAGCCTCCGGCGAAGCAGATGGCCGGCACGTGCTTGCCCTCGTCCGAGAGCTGCTTTGCGTACTTGTACAGGAGCGAGTGCAGCTCCACGGGCGGGATGCCCCACTCGTTCATCATCCTCCAGGGGCTCATGCCGGTGCCGCCTCCGGCGCCGTCCACGGTGAGGAGATCTATGTTGTACTTCGAGGAGAACGCGATCGCGCGGGCCAGGTCGGCCGGGCGGTAAGCGCCCGTCTTGAGGGAGATGTACTTCGCACCGGCGCGGCGCAGCTCCTCCACCCTCTTCGCGAACCCTTCCTCGCTGACCATGCCGACGCGGGAGTGGCGTTCGAACTCCTTGAAGGCGCCCTTCTCGAACGCCTTGATGACCTCGGGCCGGGTGGGATCCGGCAGGACGACGTAACCGCGATCGTAGAGCATCTGCGCCTTCTTCAGGTCCCTGATCTTGACCTCGCCGCCGATGTTCTTGGCGCCCTGCCCCCACTTCATCTCCACGCACTGCACGCCGAGCTCGGAGACGGCGTACTCGTGCACGCCGAGGCGCGTGTCCTCCACGTTGGCCTGGACGATGATCGCGCCATAGCCGTCGATCATTGCGTCCTTGTAGAGCTTGACCCTGCGCTTGAGATCGACGGTGTCGACGACGCGGCCATTCTTGATCACGGACTCGGTGTCCATGCCCGCAACGTTCTCGCCGATGGTGAGGCCGGTGCCGGAGAGAGCCGCGCCGATGGCAAGCCCCTCCCAGTTGTTCTTGGCGATGTTGGTGGAGCCAATGCCGGGGATGATCCAGGGGAGGCGGAACTTGATCCCCCCGTCGTGACCGAACTTCACCTCCAGGTCCACGTTCGGGAAGATGGCCTTGTCGCTGTCCTCCTCGATGCCGTGCGCACCGACGGCAGTGCCCATGATGTTGAAGTGCGAGTAGTCTACAGGGTAGATCTTCTCGGAGGCGGTCGTGATGACGCCGAAGGGCTGAAGGTAGATCACCTCATGCCCGCGGTAGGCCGACTTGCCGATCTCGCACATGCCGATGCAGCCGTCCACGCACGTGACGCACATGCCGGACGACGGCGTGATCGAGCCCTCGG
>JAFDER010000388.1 GCA_019310245.1 Deltaproteobacteria bacterium | reverse complement strand
ACCTTTGCCGCGAATCGGCAAGACGGTCGCACCGTTCGAAAATGACCGAATCGTGCGCCGATAACCTACCCGCAAGCTGTTGTAACAAATGCACATCCGGCTGATCAAATAATTGGAGATCTCCTTGGATATCCTCTGCATGGTTGCTATTTCCGACCCATCAATTACAATTATGGTGAAACGTTGAGTAGTCATCTTCATTTTTTCTTGCTTTGTGGGGTACACCCTGTGAAACAAGCGTGGTTCTACTGTATTCCTCTGGCGATGCTCGTCGCATTCGGGTGCGGCACTCCCTCGACGCAGGATCTCGATACGGGCACGGAAGAGGCCACGTCGGACGTGACGTCGGAGACGTCCGAGGTCGTGGGCGATCCCGAGGAAGAGTGCATTCCCACCGGGGAGGAGATCTGCGACGGCCTGGACAACGACTGCGACCGGGAGATCGACGAGGGCTTCGACCTGAACTCCGACATCATGAACTGCGGCACGTGCGGCTTCGAGTGCGTCGTGGTCAACGGAACGGGTGCGTGTCTTGCCGGAGACTGCGTCGTCGAGAGCTGCGACGAGGGCTACCACAACCTCAACGGCAGCATCGTCGACGGCTGCGAGTACGAGTGCACGGCGACCGCCACCGAGGAGTCGGACGGTGACGGGACGTGCTCGGACGGCGTGGACAACGACTGCGACGGCCGCATCGATGCGGACGATCCCGACTGCTCGGACTGCGTTCCCGAGTACTGCGACGAGGCCGACAACGATTGCGACGGCTTCATCGACGAGGACTTCGACCTCAGCACCGACCAGCTCAACTGCGGCACCTGCGGCACGGTCTGCCCGCCCAGGCCGAACTCGACGCCCGTCTGCGTCCTCGGAGAGTGCACCATCAGGTGCAACGCAGGGTTCGTCAACGAGGACCTCGACGACAGGAACGGCTGCGAGGGCACCTGCACGCCCGACACGACCCTCGACGAGTTCACCTGTGACGGCATCGATGCGGACTGCGACGGGTACGTGGACGAGGACTACATCCCCTACACCTGCGGGGCCGGCGTGTGCCTCACGGACTCGGTCTGCTGGGCGGGCGTCGAGGACTGCGTCCCGCTCGCCCCGCTCGCGCCCGACGACTCGATCTGCGACGGCCAGGACGAGGACTGCGACGGCACCAGCGACGAGGACTTCGTCCCCTCGGGCCTGTGCACCGGCTACTGCCGGACCACGGCCACGTGCGTCGCCGGGACCGAGATCTGCGGCGCCCCCCTCTCGACCATCGACAGCTCGTGCGACATGGTGGACGACGACTGCGACGGCATCGACGACGACGACTACATCCCCTACACGTGCGGATCCGGCGGCTGCACGCGCGCGTCCACCTGCATCGCAGGCATGGAGGACTGCGTGGAGGGAGGGCCGGCTCCCGAGATCTGCAACGGCTCGGACGACGACTGCGACGACGAGATCGACAACGCCGACCCCTCCACGATGTGCACGCCGCTGCCTCCCCACGGCACGCCTGACTGCGTGGGAGGCATATGCATCATCGGCTCGTGCGACTCGGGCTACTACGACGTGGACGGCTCGTACACGAACGGCTGCGAGTGCCAGCCCGAGAGCACGGAGAGCTCGTCCACCTCCTGCTCGTCCGCCCACGACCTGGGCACCTTCGCGGACACGGGCTCCTCGGGCTCCTTCAGCGGCAACATCGTCCCCGGCACGGACGCGGACTGGTACATGTTCACCGCGGTCGACACGGCCGACACGGGGAGCCCGCTGTGCGACTCGTTCGACGTGCGGGTGGCGTTCACCTCGAACCCGGGCAGCGTGTTCAGGATGGACATCTCCCACACGAGCTGCACCTCGCCTCCCGCGAAGGCCGGCTTCCCGTGCACCAACCTGGTCGACGACATGAGGTGGCGCACGAACACCCGGTCGGGCAGCGGCACCAGCGCGGTCGGGGAGTGCCCATGCCGCAACAGCTCGACTCCGGGGTACGGGTACAACCAGTGCAATGACGACACGACCGTGTTCTACATCAAGGTCTACCGCGTACCGGGAGCACCGGTCTCTTGCGACAACTACACGATTGCCGTCTCCAACGGGGTATAAGGAGTGGGAATGAAGGTACGCGGCCTCGCTCTCCTCATGGTCCTCTCGTTCGGGTGCGGGGAAGGCGGCTACCAGCCCGTTCCCACCGACTCCTTCGTGGACGGCGATGTCCCGCCGGTTGACGTCATCGACTCCGTGGATGCGCCCGACGCCGGCGGCTGCCCCCCCGAGGGCTGCCCCACGGGCACGGTCTGCCATGACGGCCTCTGCCGCTCGCCCTGCACGGACACCGGCGACTGCCCCGGGATCCTCGATTGCTGCGAGGGCTACTGCTACAACACGGCGAGCGAGCCCTATCACTGCGGGGAGTGCGGCAACCGCTGCCTGCCGGAAGGCAACGCGTGCCTCTCGGGCGTCTGCTCGTGCAACGGCGCATCTCCCTGCGACACGGGACTGACCTGCTGCTCCACGGGAGGCTGCCTCAACACCACGTGGGACAGGCTCAACTGCGGGAGCTGCGGCCACGAGTGCATCCCCGGCCAGCAGTGCCTCGGAGGCGTGTGCGGCGGTTCCTGCGCGGATCACGGCTGTCCGGAAGTGCCCCACGGCACGGCCGCCTGCGACGGGACCGAGTGCATCATCACGGACTGCGACGACGGGTGGGTCGACGCCGACGGCATCTTCGAGAACGGCTGCGAGTGCGCGACCGACGTGGTGGACAACGGCGGCCCGAACTGCCTCGAGGCCTACTACCTGGGTGCGTTCACGGACACGCCGTCGAGCTCCGTCACGGTCCAGGGCTTCGTCTCCACGGGCGAGCCGGAGGACTGGTTCTACTTCACCGCGACCGACACGGCCGACACGGACTGTGACGAGTTCCACGTGCGGGTGGTTTTCACCGAGAACCCGGGCGATGCGCACCGGTTCGACGTCTTCCTGGGCGCATGCTCCGGCTCCAGCGAGTGCGAGGACGACACCGAGTTCGAGGTGGACACGTCCACCCTCGTCCCCGTCGGCGACGAGCTCGTGGGCGAGTGCCCCTGCCGCCCCGCCGACCCCCTCGCCGGCGAGAACCTCTGCTCGGACAACACGGCCGACTACTACATCGTCGTCCACCCCGCGGACGGCGCCACCCTGTCGGGCTGCGAGCCCTATACGCTCTCCATCTCCAACGGCTAGACGCACTGCTCATTCACGTCGATCCCCGGCTTTAGTCCTCGATGTGCACCTGCGGCGTACTGGATGTACGCTTCGGCGCACAGCTCCGGGCGCGCTCGAGGCTCAACGCAACTGAACAGCGCGTTCGTCAAATGGGCTCGGCCGCGAACAATGGCACCGGCACGTTCGGCGTTCCCGGCCGCCGCGGTCCGCTCGACAGCCCCCTGGCCAGCAGCTCTGCGCCCACGACCCTCGCCCTCTCCATCCTCTCTCCGAATGCCGCGTGCACGTCCACCCGGCCCACGAGCGGCGCGACGACGTTGTGCCCCCTCTCGTAGTCCGGCCCCCGCCAGACCCCGTCCGCGATGTCTGCCCACTGCACTGCGTACCTCGCGAGCTTCCGCCTCAGCACCAGGTCGGAGAGCACCCTGCCCGCCCCCTCGCACGAGGGCTCCGCCCCGCTCCTCTCGACCACGGTCCGGAGCACGGCCGGATGGTCGACGATCATGCAGGGCCGGAGCAGGTTCCGGTCGCAGGGCAGCATGTCGCGGATCCTGCGGAAGAAGTCCGAATCGAAGACCTCCTCGAGCGTCCGCTCG
>JAFDER010000387.1 GCA_019310245.1 Deltaproteobacteria bacterium | reverse complement strand
CCCTACATCCCCAAGCTCGTGAAGTGAAACATGAAGACGTCACAGAAGCTATCGCTCTTCGCCGCCATCCTGACGGCGGGCTGCGGCGGAGGACAGGCTGCCGTCCCCGTCGAGCCCGACCCCGTGCTCCCGGATGAGCCCGACGTGGTGCCCGCGGATCCGGACGAGCAGGTGATCATCGGCCCGACCCACGGGATGGATGCGAGCTGCGAGAAGGACGACGAGTGCATTGCCACGACGGATGCGGGGAACTGCGGGTGCTGCAACTGCGACGACCTGCTCATCTCGAGCAAGAAGAGCTACGGGTGGCTCATGGACGAGTACGCAAAGGAGCAGTGCGACGACTCCTGGTGCGTGACCGTGGACTGCGAGGACTGTCCGCCCCCGCCCGATCTCGGCCCGGCCGTCTGCCACGAGGGAACCTGCGGCATGATCGCACCCGAGGACACACCACCGGGGTCATCCTGGCGCGACCTGCCCGTCACTCGCCTCCGGCCAGGATCCTCTTCAGCTCGGCGGCCTCACCGCGCTCGTCGTCGTCCACGGGCTCGCCCCTGCGCCGCCTGGCCAGGTGGCGGTTGAGCCTCGCGTGCAGGGACGCTGTCAGCGGGAAGCCGATGGCGCAGATCAGGGCGATGCCGATGAAGACCACCGGCAGGAACGCGAACACGACCCTCAGGGCCAGGACGAAGGAGTCGGTCTGCTCCGCCGAGACGATTGTGCGCACGCCGTTCACGACGTCCACCGAGGGTGACTGGAACCCGGCCACGTGCAGCAGGATGGAGACGAGGAACAGGCCGAGCGCCGAGGCGGCCTTTCTCGCGAACGTGAAGATCCCGGCGAACACGCCCTCCCGCCGCTTGCCCGAGATGAGCTCGTCGATGTCGGGCACGTCCATGAACATGGCCCACACCATCGTGAGCATCCCGCTCGTGCCCAGCCCCACGAACCCCCCGAACAGGATCAGGCCGAGCTTCCCCACTCCCGGGGAGAGCACGAGGCTCGAGAGCATGGCGGCTATCCATATTGTGCCGGAGACGATGAACGTCTTGCGCTTTCCGATCCTCTTGCTGAGCAGGAAGTAGCAGGGGACGACAAACACCTGCACCACGAGGATCGAGCCGATGGCCAGGCTCGTGTTCTCCCCGAGGTCGAGGTAGTAGGTCGTGAAGTAGAGGGAGATGGCCAGGATCAGGTCCGTCGCCACGAACGTGAACAGGTACATGAACAGGATCCAGCGGAACGACTTGATGCGCAGGGGCTCGATGATGCTGGTCCTGAAGGAGAACCGCTCGCGGGGCTGCTGGAACTCCTTGCGCTCGCGCGTGAACAGGAACACGGCGAGGAAGGGAAGGGAGAACAGGAGGCCGAAGCCGACGCCGATGATCACGTAGGCGGTGTGAACGCTCTCGACGTGCTGCACGACGAGCACGGGCACGATGGCACTCGCCATCGTCGCGACGGTGGCGAAGACCATGCGCACGGCCATGAGCTTGGACCGCTCGTTGTAGTCGAGGGTCAGCTCCGAGGACAGTGCGTAGTACGGGATGAGGATCATCGTGAGCACGGTCGAGAAGAACAGGTACGTGCCGAGCGCAAACGCGAACCGGGCCATCTCGGCCGAGAAATCCACCGGGTACCAGAGGCCCGTGACCGCCACGAGGACGAGCGGTACCCCCGCGAGGAAGTAGGGCCGGCGCCTCCCGAACCGGGTCCTGGTCCTGTCGCTGATCACCCCCATGAGCGGATCGCTCACGGCGTCCCAGCCCTTGCTCATGAGGATCGCGACGCCGGCGAGCAGGGGGCTCAGCCTGAGCACGTCCGTGAGGAAGTGCAGGTAGTAGATGGCCAGGAGCGTCATCGCCCCCCCGCCGAAGACATCCCCGGCCCCGAACGCTATCCGTGTCCGCCACGAAAGCTGCTCCGGCCCATTTCCTTGCTCCTGCACGGGGGCACACCCTACACACGACGATGTGACGTGTCGAGGCTGGATTCGGCAGCGGCCGGGGAGTCCTGTATGCGCATCTCTTGTCCGCGAGGGAGGATTTATGTAGCCTGGACGGCATCATGACCATTGACGAGCTTGTTGGCGAGCTGGAGCGCCTCATTGCCGAGAAGGCCGAGCTTTCGTCCATTCTCGAGATTGCGATGCGCGAGCTCCATGAATCCAATCCTCGCTTCGACTGGACGGGCATCTACGAGCTGCTCCCCGACGACATCCTCAGGCTCGGCCCTTTCGTCGGCGCTCCCACGGACCACGTGTTCATCGGTGTCGGGAACGGTGTTTGCGGTACGGCCGTCGCCGAGAAGCGCAACATCAACGTACCGGACGTGCGCAAGGCCGAGAACTACCTGGCCTGCAGCGCCGATACGCGCTCGGAGCTGGTGGTCCTCATCAGCGTCGGCGATAGGATCGTCGGTCAGATCGACATCGACAGTCACAGCGTCGCTGCATTCGACGAACAGACGGTCAAGGACGTGGAGCGCGTGGCCGACGTACTGGCCAGGGCGTACGATGCACAGGTCCCAGTTGACACCAGCCGAGATGAGTGAGCCGTGAGCTCGACCGGGGATGCATGCCTCCTTCTCATCTCGAGGCTGATGAAGGCCCACACCGAGAAGGACGCGCTGTGTGTGGCGACTGATCTGCTGATCGAGGCTTCCGGTGCCTCGGCAGCAGCTTCCTTCCTCATGAGGGGTGATGAGGTCATTGCCGAGCACTGGCACAGTTCAGCCGATCTCCTGCGTGAGGGCGCACGACCGTCGCTCACGTCCGACCTGGACGGCAAGCGTGTCCAGGAGATGGTGCTCGATGACCCGGAGACGCGCTGGCTGCGGATCTCGTCGCGCAGCGCCGGCGGTCAGCGGCTCTACATGGCGGCCATGACCTTCGGTGGTCTGTCGTCTGTGGAGCCCGAGAGGATGAAGATCGCGGAGAACATCGTCGAGATCGTGGCCCGGAAGCTGGATGTGGACCAGCAGCTGATCGCAGGGCGGGCCGATCTCGCGAAGTTCAAGCGCTGGCTCGAGCTCTCCAACTCCCAGATGCTGATCCTCGACCGCGAGAGGCAGAAGTTCGCGGCCGTGGTTGGCCAGTCGGACTTGCTGATGTTCGTCTCGGACGAGGAGCACGTGGCCAGCTGGGCGAACGTGGCCCTGAAGGAGCGGCTCGAGGAGCTTGGGAGCGAGAGGGTCTCGGGCCACACTGTCCAGGAGATATGGGACCTTCTCGGCGTGGACTGCCCGACCTCTCGCTCTCCGGACTGCCCGGTTGCGCGCGTCTTTCGCGATGGCACCGTCGCTCATCGCGAGTCGAGCCTGAGATTCGACGACGGGGCACGCACCCTCTACCTGACCTTCCTGCCGGTCAAGGCCGTGGACGCCAAGACCGTGGAGGTCCTCGTCATGATCCAGGACCTGAGCGATCTCGCCACGCTCAGGCGCTCGGAGTCCCGCTACCGCGACCTGTTCGAGCGCAGCCCCAACACCATGATCATGGCCTCACCCGACACCGGCCGCATCCTCCTGGCCAATCTCGCGGCGAGCATGCTCACCGGGTACTCGGCGAAGGAGCTCGAGGAGATCACCCTTGAGGACCTTCACGAGCCTGGGGACTGGCCGCGAGCACGCAGGGAGTACGTGCGCACCGTCGAGCGCAACGAGGTCCGTCGCTTCGAGCGTCAGCTGCGCGGCAAGGGGGGAAAGGCGTTCACCGCGAGTATCACCACGTACAGCTCGAAACGGAGCTGAGACACTCGCTGATCGCCATGGTGGACCCTGACGACTGAGACGCGGGTCGAGGACCTCTCAGGGAAAGTTGACGGTCAACGTGAAGCTGCCCTCGGAGAACGTGTCGGCCATCAGCTCCTTGCCGTCCACGATGATGACGTACTCGCCGGCGGTGAGGCTCTGCGTGATGGATGACTGCGTGCCGTCGCCGCATCCCGTGGTGTCGTCGTTGCACGCCACCTCGGTGAGCTCTCCGTCGCACGTCCCCGACAGCAGCGCCAGGACCGTGTCGAACTCGGTACCGTCGCAGGTGTGGATCTCCACCGTCGCGTCAGCGCCCAGGCTCAGCCCGTAGAACACGTCGGGCGCCCTGTCCTCGACGCAGGACGGCACGATGCCCCAGTCGTTGCGGGCAGAGCAGGTGGTGCCCGGGAACGTGCCGCCCGCGTCAGCGCTCACGGCGTCGGCGCAGGCGTCGTTGGCGGGCGCGTCCGCAGTGCACTCGGTCCAGCGGCAGATCCAGTTGCAGGACTGCATGCCGTCGATCCCGCACTCCGTGGTGCAGGACTGGCTCACGGCCCCCTCGCACTCCTCGCCGCCGAGGACGTCGATGTACTCGTCGAGGCACACGGACTCGACGCACTCCGCGTACAGGCAGATCTGCCTGGGCGGCGTGTCGCACACCGTTCCGTTCGTCACAGCGACGCCGCCCCTGCACAGGTGCGCCGCCGTGTCGCAGTGCTCGGAGCCGTTGCAGAAGTCGTCGTCCAGGCACTCGTCGTTGCTCATGCACACGATGGTGCATCCCTCCATGCAGGCGGAGTCGAGCGACGGCTCGCAGAACTCCCCGGCGCCCGGATCCAGGTACCCGTCCCCGCACTCGGACTCGCCGCAGCGGCCGCGCACGCAGATCAGCCTCGGATCTCCGCAGATGTGGCCGTCCTCGAGACGTGTGCCCCACTCGCACGTATTCGTGTCCACGTCGCAGGTCTCGATGCCGGAGCACGGATCGCCGTCGTCGCAGTCCTCGTCGCTCTCGCAGTAGTCGGGCAGTGTGGCCTCCTCCTCTACGATGTCCACGCCGTCACTGCCGGTGCCGTCCTCTGCCGAGGCGTCCTCCGACGGATCGCCGTCGCTCCCGCAGGCCGCGATGAAGAACCCGGTGACCAGGAGCGGTACCCATCTACGCATCTCAACCCTCTCTTTCCGAAGACTCCATACTCTAGCACACCCCTCGATCAGAGGAAGAGCAGGCCCGATCCCGTCACGGCCACGATCGCTCCCAGTACGGCGCGCGTGCTGACGCGTTCCTTCTGGATGAAGATGGCCGGCGGGATGATGAACACGGGCGCGAGGG
>JAFDER010000386.1 GCA_019310245.1 Deltaproteobacteria bacterium | reverse complement strand
ATCGCCACGTCGAGCGACTGCTGGTTGATCAGGAACGGCGGCGTGTCGTCCATCTCGTACGTGCAGACGTTCTTCTTGTTGAGAAGGTAGAGGATGTTCTTCCTGGTCTTGAACTCCATGAGGGCCGTGCCGTCGTACTCGCCCAGCTCGGAGAGGGTCGGCCTCATGTGCCTGAGGATCTCGCCGTCGTGGTCCTTCGTGTAGATCCCGGCGGGGCAGCGGCAGAACATCTTGTGTTCCGTCATGAGCTGCTGGTGGACCTCGAGGCCTGCGATCAGCCCGACCTCGGCGTAGTCGATCTTGGAATCCACCTGACCTCCGGAAAGTTGCAGCCCCCCATCGTACAGAGAGCCGGTTTCCCGTCAAGCCTTCAGGAGGCCGCGGCGAAGTACCTCTTCCTGAACCACAGGGACACGTTCACGAGACCGATCAGGACCGGCACCTCGACGAGCGGTCCGATGACCGCCGCGAGGGCCGCGCCGTGGCCGATCGGGAAGCTGGCGATGGCCACCGCGATGGCGAGCTCGAAGTTGTTCGAGGCCGCCGTGAAGGAGAGGGTGGCGGACTGTTCGTAGGTCGCACCCACCTTCTTGCTCATGAAGAACGAGATGAGGAACATGAGCAGGAAGTAGATGAGCAGCGGCACGGCGATCCGGACCACGTCGAGCGGCAGCTCCACGATCTCCTCGCCCTTGATCGAGAACATGACCACGATCGTGAAGAGCAGGGCGACGAGCGTGATCGGGCTGATCTTCGGGATGAACCTCTCGTGGTACCAGGTCCTGTCCTTGAGCCTGATGAGCGTGAAGCGCGTGACGATGCCCGCGATGAACGGGATGCCGAGGTAGATGAACACCGTCTTCGCGATCTCGCCCATCGTGATGTCCACCCGGGCCCCCTCGATGCCGAACCAGGCCGGCAGCACGGTGATGAAGACGTACGCGTAGACGGAGAAGAAGAGGACCTGGAAGATCGAGTTGAGCGCCACGAGGCCCGCGCAGTACTCGGGGTCGCCCCTCGCGAGCTCGTTCCACACGATGACCATGGCGATGCAGCGCGCGAGCCCGATCAGGATGAGCCCGACCATGTACTCCGGCATGTCGCCCAGGAAGAGCACGGCCAGCGCGAACATGAGCACCGGGCCAACCACCCAGTTCTGCACCAGTGAGAGCACGAGGACCTTCCAGTTCCTGAAGACGTGCCCCATGTGCTCGTAGCGGACCTTGGCGAGCGGCGGGTACATCATGAGGATGAGTCCCACCGCGATGGGGATCGAGGTCTTGCCGACGCTTGTGCGGTCGATGAGGGTCGGGATGCCCTCGAAGATCCAGCCCGCACCCACGCCCACGCCCATGGCGATGAAGATCCAGAGCGTGAGGTAGCGGTCGAGGAACGAGAGCCCGCCCGCTACTCCCCTGTTCCCGTCATCCGTCATGATGCGTCAATTGCATATATAGCGTGGCAGGACTACGGTCAAACGTGAATGGGCGACGAGAAGTACATCCTGGCCGTGGATCTGGGGACTTCGGGGCCCAAGACAGCGCTCGTTTCGATGCGCGGCGTGGTGGTGGGCCACGAGTTCGAGGAGACGGAGCTGCTCCTGTTGCCCGGCGGGGGGGCCGAGCAGGATCCCGAGGGCTGGTGGAACGCCATCATGGCCACGGCGAGGAGGCTCCTGGCCCGCAAGATCGTCCCCGTCGAGGAGATCGCCGCCGTGAGCGTCTCCACCCAGTGGTCCGGGACCGTGGCCGTGGGCCGCAACGGCAAGCACCTGATGAACGCCATCATCTGGATGGACACGCGGGGCGGCAAGTACGTGGACGAGGCGTTCGGGGGCGTGCTGGAGATCGAGGGCTACGACGTCTTCAAGCTCATGAAGTGGGTGCGGGTAGCGGGCGGGCTGCCGGGCCACCACGGCAAGGACCCGACGGCCCACATCCTCTACATCAAGAACGAGCGTCCCGACCTGTACGAGAGGACGCACATGTTCCTCGAGCCCAAGGACTACATCAACCTGAGGCTCACGGGCGAGTACGCCGCCGGACACGACTCGATCGTCCTGCACTGGGTCACGGACAACAGGGACATCTCGAACGTGCGCTACGACGACTCGCTCATCCGTGCTTCGGGCCTCGAGCGCGAGAAGCTGCCCGAGCTCAGGCGGGCGATCGACGTCCTCGGCCCCCTCAAGAAGGAGGTGGCCGACGAGCTCGGGCTTCCGCGTGACGTGCCCGTGGTGATGGGAACCCCGGACGTGCAGTCCGCGTCCATCGGCTCGGGCGCGGTGCACGACTACCAGGGCCACATCTACCTGGGCACGTCGTCGTGGATCACGTGCCACCTGCCGTTCAAGAAGACGGACGTGTTCCACCAGCTCGCCTCGCTGCCCTCGGCGATCCCGGACCGGTACCTGCTCACGAACGAGCAGGAGAACGCGGGCTCGTGCCTCACCTACATCCGCGACAACATCCTCTACCACGAGGACGAGCTCCTCGCCGAGGCCCGGCAGCCGGACGTGTACAAGATCTTCGACACGATCGCCGGGGGCATGCCTGCCGGGAGCGACAAGGTCATCTTCCTGCCCTATCTCAACGGCGAGAGGGCGCCCGTGGACGATCACACCGCGCGGGCCTGCTTCTTCAACCAGTCGCTCAGGACGCACCGGGGGCACCTCATCCGGGCCGTGTACGAGGGCGTGGCCTTCAACTCGAAGTGGCTTCTCAAGTACATCGAGAAGTTCATCGGCCGGCGCATGGACACGATCAACCTCATCGGCGGCGGGGCGAACTCCGACGTGTGGTGTCAGATCTACGCGGACGTGCTCGACCGCAGGATCCGGCAGATCAAGGACCCCATCCACGCCGGCGTGCGAGGCGCCGCGTTCGTCGCCTCGGTCGGCCTGGGGCACATCACGTTCGACGAGATCCCGGACATCATCGAGATCAAGGACGTCTACGAGCCCGACCCGGAGAACCGTGCCATCTACGACGAGCTCTACGCCGAGTTCGGGAACCTCTACAAGGCCACCAGGAAGATCAACGAGAGACTCAACATGCAGTAGCCTGCTCCCACGGAGGGTTCATGGACCTCAAGGACGTTGCCTCCCAGTACCTCGGCCGGCTGGACCCGCGCCTCATGTCCGGCGTGTTCAGGTACCTGAAGAAGATCCCGTTCGTCCAGGAGAGGATCGACCAGGAGTACGAGGGGATGATGAGCGACCTGGAGAAGGTCGTGAAGCCTTACAGGGGCCGGTTCGAGACGCATGCGCGCATCCCAAAGAAGGGTGTCGCCCGCGAGGAGATCCTCGCCGAGCTGGAGGAGCTTCGCAGCGAGGAGGCCTCCCGCTGGAAGGACGGCTTCGTCTCGGGCGCCGTGTATCACGGGGACGAGGAGCACATAGACTTCCTCAACAGGGTCTACGCCCTGAGCTCGCAGTCCAATCCCCTGCACTCCGACGTGTGGCCCTCGACGATCAAGCAGGAGTCCGAGATCGTCTCGATGACGTCGCACATGCTCGGCGCCGACCGGATCGGCTCCGAGATCTGCGGCGTGGTCAGCTCCGGCGGCACGGAGTCGATCCTGCTCGCCATGAAGGCCTACCGCGACCGCGCCCGCGACCGGAAGGGCATCACGCGGCCCGAGATGATCGTGCCCACGACCGCCCACGCGGCGTTCGACAAGGCGGCCCAGTACTTCAACATCAAGCAGGTCAAGGTCCCGGTGACCGAGGACTCCGTGGTCATCGTCGGATCGGCGCCGTCTTTCCCCCACGGCGTGATCGACCCCATCGAGAGCCTCTCGAGCATCGCCCGGTCGAAGAAGATCGGGTTCCACACGGACGCCTGCCTGGGCGGGTTCATCCTGCCCTGGGCCGAGAAGCTGGGATACCCCGTGCCGCCGTTCGACTTCCGCCTGCCCGGCGTGACGAGCATGTCGGCCGACACGCACAAGTACGGCTACGCGGCCAAGGGCACCTCGGTCGTCCTGTACCGCGGCCCCGAGCTGCGCCACTACCAGTACTACAAGACCACCGAGTGGCCGGGCGGGCTCTACTTCTCACCCACGTTCGCGGGCTCCCGGCCCGGCGCTCTCTCGGCCGCCTGCTGGGCCTCGCTCGTCTCCACGGGCGAGGAGGGCTACCTCGAGTCCACGCGCCGCATCCTCGAGACCGCCGCGACGATCCGCACGGCCATCGAGAAGATGCCCGACCTGCACGTGCTCGGCGACCCGCTCTGGGTGATCGCCTTTGCCTCGAAGAGCCTGGACGTCTACAGGGTCATGGACTTCATGACCGAGCGCCGCTGGGGGCTCAACGGCCTGCACAAGCCGCCCTGCGTCCACATCTGCGTCACCCTGCGCCATGCCCAGGAGGGCGTGGCCGAGCGGTTCATCGAGGACCTCTCGGCAGCGGTCGATCACGTGCGCGCCAACCCGGGCGAGAAGGGCGGGATGGCTCCCGTCTACGGCATGGCCGCCACCATGCCCGTGCGCTCGCTCGTCGGCGACATGCTCGAGCGCTACATGGATCTTCTCTACAAGGTCTAGCCCGTCACTCCAGCTCGAGCTTGATCCTGTTGCCCTTCTTGAAGTGATTGACCTTCTTGCCGTTGACCACCATCTTGGAGAGCAGCTCCACGATCTTGAGGTGGATCTTTCCCCCCGCGCTCTTCGTGACGGTCACCTCGGCGATGGCGAGCCACCCGCTCGTCGCGAACGGCCCCACCTGCTTCTCGAAGTACTTGAGGAGCGTGCCCTTGCCGCCCGCCGCGGGCGGGTCGGGGTGGTCCACCTCGATGACCACCTTCTTGCCCTTGCGCGAGACGAGCGAGCCCTCGAGGGGGATGACCACGTCCGGCTGGGCCGAGGCCTCGGGTGCGGACTCCGGCTCGGGCTCCGGCTCGGCGATGGGCTCGGGCTCCGGTTCCGGCTCGGGCACGGGCTCGGCAACCGGTTCGGGCTCCCCTTCGACAGGCTCAGGGGAGCGGTTCGGATCCTCGGGCTCCATCACAGGAACCTCTATGGGATCTACCGTCCGACCTCCACAGCCCGGTAGCAGGTAGAAGGAGCCAAGAGCGGCGGCACACACCAGTATTGCCAGATGTTTCATGGCGTCATCGTGGGGGAGGTTCCCCGTGAGGTCAACCGATTTTCAGGTAATTCGGAGCGGTCGAGAGGAAGAGATCAGTACTGATACCACCAGACCTGATCGCTTGCATCGGTCACGTACAGCCGATGGCGGAGGGTGTCGTACGTGGCGTGGCCGTTGCAGCCACCATTGTTGTGCGGGTCGGTGAGCGTGCTCCACGTGTCGGCACTGATCGAGTAGATCCGCGGGGCGCCGCTGCAGCCGCTCACGGCATAGATGAAGCCGTACTCGAGGCCCTCGTTGGACGGCACGAACTGGATCTGACCGTTGCCACCGAGGTCTGCAGCTATCGGGAATCCGGCCAGGACCGTGTCCGTGCCGGCGACCGTGTCGTAGGCGTGGAACGTCTCGTCCGTGACCCAGACGTAGACGTCGTCGCTGGCGTCGTTCTCGTGAGCCTGGACCATGGCCCGATTCGCGTACGTGTGCTCGTCGGTCCACGTGTTGGCAATGGGGTCGTAGGAGTACAGGTGGTAGTTGTTCAGCACGATCCAGAGCTCCCCGTTCTTCCACGCTCCGTGAGCGAACGTTCCGCTCTGGGGAGCGACTGCCCGCGTCTCACGCACGTGCGCGCCGATGGAGATCCGCTCGAGCTGGTTCGTGGACTGGGACGGCGGGAAGTAGACGTATCCACCTTCCTCGTCGATCACGGGATGGGACCCGTGCCTGTTGTAGGTAGATGGCGTAGAACGCATCCATGGAGGTGGAGTACACCCACCCGCCGTCGTGCTTGTCCGCGTAGGGGCTCGAGGTCAGCCACGTGTCCTGCGTGGCCGTCGCGCCGGTGATCTCGGTGAGCGTCGGGCCGTAAGTGTCGCACATGCCCATGAGGCACCACTCGCCGGAAGCGCAGGCGGCGCCGCACCCGCCGCAGTGGCTGGTGTCGGTCATGATGTCGACGCAGCCGTCCGTGACCACGGTGGAGCAGAACGTGTAGCCCGCGTCGCAGGAGATGTCGCAGGACCCACCGTCGCAGAACGTGGTGCCGAAGGCGCCGGTGCCGCAGGCGGTTCCGCAGGCGCCGCAGTTCGCGGGGTCGGTGTCCGTGTCCACGCACACGCCCGAGCAGTCAGTCAGGCCTGTCGCGCAGGACGCGACGCAGGCGCTGGTGTCGCAGACCTCGCCGTCGCCGCAGGCCGCATCGCAGGCCCCGCAGTGGAGCCTGTCACTGGTGGTGTCCACGCACGCTCCCGAGCACTCGGTCTGGCCCGTGGGGCAGGAGACGGCGCAGGAGCCGCTCACGCAGACCTCGCCGTCGCCGCAGGCCGCGTCGCAGGCCCCGCAGTGGAGCCTGTCACTGGTGGTGTCCACGCACGCACCCGAGCATTCGGTCTGGCCCGTGGGGCAGGAGACGGCGCAGGCGCCGCTCACGCAGACCTCGCCGTCGCCGCAGGCCGTGCCGCAGGCGCCGCAGTTGGCCCTGTCGGTGTCCGTGTCCACGCACACGCCCGAGCACTCGGTCTGTCCCGAGGGGCAGGACGTGGTGCAGGAGCCGCTCACGCAGACCTCGCCGGCGGAGCATGTAGTCCCGCAGGTGCCGCAGTTCGAGCGGTCTGTGCTCGTGTCCACGCACATGCCGTCGCAGTCGGTCTGTCCCGAGGGGCAGGACGTGGTGCAGGTGCCGTCCACGCAGAGCTCGCCGTCGGCGCACCCGGTGCCGCAGGCGCCGCAGTTGTCGCGGTCGGTGCTCGTGTCCACGCACATGCCGTCGCAGACCTCCTGTCCCGATGGGCAGGACGTGGAGCAGACGCCGTCCACGCAGGCCTCGCCGGACGCGCATGCCGAACCGCACGCGCCGCAGTGCGACGGGTCGTCCATCACGTCCACGCAGAGGCCGTCGCAGTTGATCTGCCCGGTTCCGCAGCTCACGCCGCTACTGCCGCACCCTGATGCCGCGAAGAGCACCATCAGAAGCAATGGCAATGTAGACTGTTTAGCTAACATGGTAAAATGCCTCCTTTGCCCTGCTATCCAAGTAGCAGGATGTTCATATTGAGCCTTGTCATAGGGCAGATCTGTCCAGTGTCAAGAGAATAATCCACTGGCGTGCTTGAAAACCCCTGTATCCCGTGGCCGGCAGGCGACGTGGCGTAACGCTAAACGCAGCGTGTCGAGTAAACCAATCCAGTGATCGACTCGAAAAGAATCAGGATCGCCGCCCACCGATCAGGCGTCCGCTTGACAGATTGATACGTATCAGTAATATTCATTAACGGATTATCCGATACCGGATAGTCTGGAGCCGGATAGAGGAGCCCGATGAAGAACCGCGACCTGGACGACTGCCCGTACTACCTCATCACCCGGGCGTCGCTCATGATGACCTCGACGTTCAAGAGGAGCTTCGCCGCGGCCGGGATCGGCCGCGTGAGGCCCGCCTTCCTGGTGGTGCTCTTCTGCCTGTGGAAGAAGGAGGGGCAGAAGATGATCGAGCTGGCCCGCGCCTCGGGCCTGGAGCCCTCCACCATGACGGGCCTGCTCGACCGCATGGAGCGCGAGGGCTACGTCGCCCGGGAGCCCGACCCGGACGACCGGCGCGTGCAGAAGATCATGCTCACCGAGGCCGGCCGCAAGGTCAGGAAGACCGTGGAGAAGATGGTCGACGAGACCCTCGGCATCCTGTTCGAGGGGATCTCGGACGGGGAGGTCGACAGTGCGAACGTGGT
>JAFDER010000385.1 GCA_019310245.1 Deltaproteobacteria bacterium | reverse complement strand
TGATCCGCTTCCAGGTGTTTCCGTAGTCGGTGGTCTTGTAGAGATACGGCGTGCGATCGCTCACCCGGTGCCGTTCCCCGGAGACATAGACCGTCCCCCGCCGGTGGGGAGAGACGTCTATGGCGGTGATGGTGGTCCATTCGGGGAGATCCGGCGGAGAGACGTCGCGCCAACTGCCGCCACCATCTCGCGATACCTGAACGGTACTGTCGACGGTGCCCACCCAGAGCTCACCCTCTTCGAGGGGAGACTCGGCAATGGTCCGGATGAGGCTCACCCAGAAACGCGAGGAAGCATAGGAGCTAATGGGCCCTCCGGAGATACTGCCCATCACGTCCTGGCGGTTCCGCGTGAGGTCGGGACTGATCTTGTCCCAGGAGTGGCCTTCGTCAGTGGATCGGAAGAGGTACTGGGCCGCGGTGTAGAGCACGCCGGGATCGTGCGGCGAGAGGAGCACCGGCTCCGTGTAGTAGAAACGGTACTCCACGTCTTTGTTGCGCGCTCCGGACACCGCCTCGGGCCAAACGCTGATGTCCGCCGTCTGCTCGGTTTCCCGATCGAAGCGGACCATCTTGGCTCGATCACACATATAGAGAACGCTGCCGTCGGGCTTCACCGCGGTGTGCCCGCCCTCGCCGGCCGGAAGGAGAAGGTAGTGCGTCCATCCGATGGTCGTTTCGTTGCTCCGGCTTGGCATCCCGATGTGGCTGTTGTCGTTCTGAGCGGCGTAGATCCGGTAGGGCTCCTGGTCGTCCACCGCCAGACTGAGAAGGTCTGCGGTAGGCTGGTTCTCCAGGCTCGACCAGGCCTCACCTCCGTTCAACGTCACCGCGGCCCCCCCGTCCCCTCCGTCGATCATTCGGCGAGAGTCGTTTGGATCGATCCATAACGCATGATGGTCCCAGTTCTCCGTGGGTTGAGGTTCGAACGTCCGGCCCCCGTCCGTGGACTTGAACAGACCGCCGTAGGGCTGGATATAGACCACGTCGGGGTCCTGGGGGGCGGCGGTGATGTGGCCGAAGGAACTGGGGCTCTCCATCTTGTTGGGGTCTTGATGCGTCAGCTGCCAGGTGGACCCGCCGTCGTCGGAACGATAGATCCCGCCCTGGCCTCCGTCAGCCTCGATGAACGCATACACCCGGTCGGGGCGAGCCGGTGAGATGGACATGCCGATCTTCCCGATCAGCCCTTCCGGCATACCGGGGTTGCGGGTGATGTCCGTCCAGGTGTCCCCGCCATCCGTGGTCTTGAAGAGGCCCGTGCTCGGGCCGCCGCTCTCTTCGTCCCACATGTACGTCACATGGTGGTTCAGGGCCGCGATGATCACCTTCGGATTCGTGGGATCAATGGACAGATCCACTGCACCGGCAGACTCGCCCCGGTACAGGATCCGTTCCCACGTGTCCCCTCCATCCGTGGTTCGATAGACGCCGCGATCCGGGTTGGGGCCGAACATGTCGCCCATCGCCGCCACGTACACGATATCGGGATCGGTGGGATGAATACGGAGCCTGGAGATGTGCCGGGTCTCTCGCAGGCCCACGTGGGTCCACGTCTCCCCCCCGTCGGTGGATTTGTAGACCCCGTCTCCGGGCGAGATGTATTGCCGTTGAAGCCCCTCACCCGTCCCCGCGAAGATCACCTGGGGATCCGATGGCGACACGTCCAGGGCACCCACCGCAGGGAATCTCAAGAAGCCGTCCGACACGTTCCGCCAGTTCCTTCCGGCATCGGCCGTCTTCCACACTCCGCCGTGGGCCGCCCCGAAATAGTAGACGAGGGGGTCGTCGGGAATTCCGGCCACCGCGATGGCACGCCCGGCACGGAACGGTCCGACGAACCGCCACTCGAGGGCGTCCATACCCACGGCACTGGAGGTGCCGGGGCATCCCAACAGGACAAGGAAGGCAACAACCGTAGCGGAGAACATCCTCGAACCGACTCGGGTGACACTGCGAATCACATTCATCGTCATCTCCATGGACAGGGCGTGGAGGCCCGGCCCCGCGGGCCATCCCACGTCGGACCTTCAGGGTGCCGGAGAGGGACGGGAGCATTCTAGCCGCCCGAGGGGGCGTCAGCGCAGGAGATGGGAAAGGCCCACGCGGGCGTCGCTCAGCCAGTGTGGCTGGAGTGCTTCGGCGACTGCCAGGGCCGAGACCGCGTGCGCAGCCGCGAGCGCGAACAGGTTGCGGAAGCGGGCGAACAACAGCAGCCACGCGGTCTCGGCCACCCAGACCAGCGCCATCAAGCGGAGGTTGGGGGCGTGGATCAGAGCGAACGCCAGTGCCGTGACGACGCTCAGCTTCGCGTTGGCGACTGAAAGCACACGCGACGGATCTCCAGACCCGAGCCAGTGCGCGGCGTGGCGCCAGAGCATCGCCACCACCAGGAACTGCTGGAAGAGAGCCCACAGCGCGTAGCCGGCGAGAGCTTCGGGATCTGCGAGCCGGCCGGGGGAGGTCGGGTCCAGCGTCCCGGCCAGCGCAAAAGCTCCGCTGGCCACGAGGCCGCAGCCGAGGAAGACGGGTCCGGAGCGGTGCAGGTTGTCGCCGCGCAGCCCCAGCCGGCGCAGCGACACGCGCTGTCGCCGGAGAGCGATGAGCGTCCACGCGACACCCACCGCAGCGGTGGCGGCCACGGCGGTTCGGGGGGCGTTTCCCGGAAGCAACGGTGCCAGCCACGCGCCGGCCACGACACAGGCGCCGAGTACGGCCAGGTCGATTCGAGCTGCCCGGGCGGTCCACACGGGCGTCGTCGAGCTCACGAGTCGGTCTGGAGCGGCCGTCCACTCGGCGCCGAGATCGGCTCGGTGGTCAGTTGCGCTGCCAGGGTCGAGACGACCACCTCGGCTCCGCCGAAGGCCTGGGCCGCCGCGAGTCCCAGCAGCTCCTCTGTGAGGCTCCGCAAATCGGCGCCCTCCACGCCGCGCCCGTTTCGCGGCGACCGGCTCGAAGCGGGCCATTCTACCCCGGATGGTTCAGTCCGCCTCATGTCCCCGAGACACACCCCCGCGTTACAGTCTGGTCTGAGGCCGGAGTCCCCTATACTGCTCGCGATGGCGGAACGAGAAGGCGCACCCAGGCGTCGGGTCCGGCTGCTGTGGGTGTCGGCCGCGGGCCTGGTGGCCGCGCTCCTCGGCGGCGTGGGACCGTGGCCGGCTCGAGGTCGCGTCGACCTCTCTCGTCACGCTCCGACGCGCCGATCGCTCGAGGCGCTCGCCGCGAGCGCGGCTCGCTCGCGAGCAGGGCCTGGATCCTTCCGCGCTGGCTGGGCCAGGCGGGTTCCGGAGCTGCCGGGCGGGATTCCTCTGGCGGGCTACAGCGCCCGCGGGGGACGGCCCTCGACAGGCCAGCGCGACCCGATCGACGTGGAGGCGCTGGTCGTGAGCGACGGTCGCGACCACGCCGCCATCGTGGCTTCGGACCTGCTGATCGTGCCTCCCGGAGTGGCGCGCCGCGTCCGCGCCTCCGTGGCCGAGCGGACCGGCCTCGCGCCGGACGACCTGCTGCTCAACGCCTCGCACACCCACTCCGGTCCCGGCGCCTTCGCCGCCGGCTGGCTAGCAGAGCAGTCGGCTGGCCGCTTCGATGCCGGCGTGGAGACCGCGCTCGCCGACGCCTTCGTAGGCGCGATCACGGAAGCGTGGGCTGGCCTGGAGCCGGCTCGCATGGGTCACGGCCGTCGCAGCGTGCCCGAGCAGGTCACGAATCGCACTCGCCCCGGCGGCCGGGTGGACGCCGACCTGCAACTCCTGCTCGTCGAACAGGCCGACGGGGACCGCCTGGTGGTGGCGTGTTACGCCGCGCAT
>JAFDER010000384.1 GCA_019310245.1 Deltaproteobacteria bacterium | reverse complement strand
ACGCCGCCCCACAGGGCGAGGCATCCGATGTTGAGGGTGATGAGGTTCTTGCGGGTCCGCGGCACGACGAGCAGCACGAAGGCAAGGACCTGGAGCAGGACGGCGGCCCAGACGTACTGCACGATGGGATCGTGCCCCTCCAGCCCCGTGAACATGTACAGGAAGGGGAGCAGGTGGTGGGTGTCGGAGTAGAACTCCTTGAAGACCTCGGCTCCCAGCAGGAAGAGGTTGAAGGCGAGCGCGTAGGCCATCAGCTCGGCGACCTTCCAGATCGCCTCGTTCTTGAACTCGAGCTTCGTCGTGCGCCTGAGGACCTGGAACAGGACGACCATGATGGCCGGGCCGGAGCAGAAGGCCGAGGCCAGGAAGCGCGGCGCCAGGATGGAGGCGTTCCAGAAGCTCCGGGCGGCGAGGCCGTTGAACAGGAACGCCGTGACGGTGTGGATGGAGATCGCGAGCGGGATGCCGAAGATGACGAGCGGCCAGACGATCTTCTTGTTGAACTCCTCCCCGTTGTAGGCCTTGTACAGGAGGTACGTGACCACGAAGAGGTTGAGGAAGAAGTAGGCCGTCAAGACGAGGATGTCCCAGGCGAGCAGCGACTCGGGGAAGTTCAGCGTGCCGATGCCGGGCATGAGGTGCCAGAAGCGGTCCGGCCGTCCGATGTCCACCGTCACGAACAGGATGCACATCAGGATGGCCGAGACGGCCAGGATCTCGCCGAAGATGACGATCTCCTTGATGGGCTTCCAGTTGTAGATGTACGCGGGGATGACGAGGATCACGGCCGCCGCGGCCACGCCCACGAGGAACGTGAAGTTGCCGATGTACATGCCCCACGAGACCGGGTCTCGCATCGACGTGACGATCAGGCCCTCGTCGAGCTGCGTCAGGTATGCGGAGACCCCGGAGATGATCAAGAGGATCAGGAACCCGAGCCACAGCCAGTAGGTCGCGGGACCCTGGGAGACGAGGCGGGCCGATTGGGCCACGAAGCGGAGCAAGGCCTGGAGGAAGCCGGGATTTCTGCTCATGAGTCCACCTCCCTGCCTCAGGTCCCGTAGAAGTAGAAGAACTTGGGCCTGGTGTTGAGCTCCTCCTTGAGCAGGTAGACCCGCTTGTTCTCGATGACGTAGCGGACCTCGCTCTCTGGATCGAGGAGGTTGCCGAACTTGCGCGCCCCGACCGGGCAGACCTCGACGCAGGCCGGATACTTGCCCTTGCGCACACGCTGGATGCAGAACGTGCACTTCTCCACGACGCCCTTGGGACGCGGCCGGTTGCCGAGGTAGTGAGTCTCGGAGTTGAAGCTCTCCTCGTCGGGCTGCGGCTCTCCCCAGTTGAAGTGCCTGGCGCCGTAGGGGCAGGCGGCCATGCAGTAGCGGCACCCGATGCACCAGTCGTAGTCGATCACCGTGATGCCGTCGGGCTCCTGCCAGGTCGCCTGCGTCGGGCACACCTTCGTGCAGGGCGGGTTCCGGCACTGCTGGCAGGAGATGGGCATGTAGAAGTGGCCCGGATCGGGGACCACGGGATGATCGTAGTAGCGGTCGGAGTGCGAGAGGTCCACGCCTCCGGCCTTGTCCATCTCGTGGACCGTGATCCAGTGCATCTGCGGGTCCACGGAAAGGTTGTTCTCCTCGACGCAGGCGTACACGCACTTGCGGCAGCCCACGCAGCGCGACAGGTCGAGGGCGTAGCCGAAGAACACGCCCTCCATCGCGGGCTCGGCCGAGATGGAGACGTCGCGTCCGGTGTCCTGCCTGTACTCGTTCTCGAGCTTCTCGAGGACGACCTTGACCTCCTCGGGCGAGAGCTCGGCGAAGTGCTTGTGCAGCTGCAACGTCTTGCCGCACGACGACAGGGCTCCGGCGGCGGCGATGGCCGCACCCATCTTCGCGGCGTCGGCGAGGAACTCCCGGCGGTCCATGTCCCTGCGCGGGGGGCAGTGTCTCCTGCCCCTCTTCTTCTTCACGGACATTTGGTCTCTCCCGCTCGTGCGTACTCGGAGCACTTGTTCGGGTACTCCGGAGGCAGCTCCGGCTCGACGGGCTTGAAGCGCGGGCTGTGCGGGAAGTGGCAGTGGGCGCAGAGCAGGTACTCCTTCTTGCCGTTCCACTCGCCGCTGCGCTTGCCGTGCACGCCCGCCTTCCAGTCCCGGAGCTTCGGGCCGTGGCACTGCCCGCACAGCTTGTAGGACTCCGAGAAGTCGATGAGCTCGCCGCTGGCGAGCCTGAGCTTGTCGCGGTTCTCCGGGCTGTGGCAGTCGAAGCACCAGCGCTCGCGGTCACCGTGCTGGAGCAGGATGTCCGAGTGCTCCTCGGTGAGCTTCCGGACCTTCGTGTTCAGCTCCATGTACTCGTGGCACTCCGAGCAGGGGAAGATACCCTCGGAGAACGGCGGAGGTCTGGTCGAGACCTCCCAGTGCTCCGACTCCGCTGCCTCGGGATGCCCCTCGCCGAACTCGTGATAGTCCACGCCCCCCTCACCGGGCAGGTCAGGGGTGATGGACCTGCAGGCAACGCTCAGCGGCAGGACACAGAGCACGACGGCGAGCGTGCAAGATCGCCGGCCTGTGGTGGTCGAATCGCTCACATCGCATCTCCCTCGCGGCACGGCGCCGCGGCAGAACGGACCATCACGTGAAAAGTGGAGCAATTCCCGCGCCACATGGCGGTTTGCCCGACCACACACCGACGGCGAACCGGCGTTTCTTCACGGAGTTCGGGCCGGTGCGACCACACGCATGAGGTCAGATCGAGCCCCGGGATCGGACGATCGGTATCATGTCACCCCGGGTCATGATGAACCGCTACCCGGGTGCCCCCCGATTGCCGGGGTCCTTTCTGACACTCGTGGAAAAGCCCCAATGACCAGGGCGTCAATCTACTATGGAAGAGGTGTGAATTGACCGGGCAACAGCGAGGAGCGATCGATCTCCGGTCGTGGTTCTCAGGGCGCCGATGGAGGCGGGGGAGGGGGGTCGTCGTCATCCACGCTGAGCTCCACGCCGCTCTCCTCTGCGGCCTTGTCGACCATCGTTCCGAGGTAGCCGGGCAGCTCCACGCCAGCCATGGCCGCAACCTCGTGGAGCGGGGGCAGGCTCTTGATGAGGTTCGAGGCGAAGTTCGCCGTCGAGGAGCTCTTGCCGTCTCCTCCGCCGCTGTCCCAGACCGTGATCTTGTCGAACTTGAGGTTCTTGATCGCCTCCACCTGTCGGGCGACGATGTCCTCGATCTTCTCGATCATCAGCAGGGTTGCCACGCTCCGCGCATCACCGTCACAGCTCGTGACGAGTGCCTTGTATCCCGCGGCCTTCGAGTCGAGCACCTGCCTGATGCCCTTGGCCTCGGCCTCGTACTTGGCGAGGATCGCATCGGCCTCTCCCCTGGCCTCGCGGCGCAGCTTCTCGGCCTCCGCTTCGGCCGCGATCTCGACCTTCTTCTTCTCCGTCTCCTCCTGGACGATGACCTTGGCCCTGAGCCTCTCCTGCTCCGCGCAGTACTGTGCCTTCTGGATCTCCGCGATGGCCTCGCGCTCGGCCACCTGGCCCTTCTGCATGGCCTCGGCCTGCTTCTTGGCGAGCGTGGCCTCGTAAGCGGCGATGTCGGCCTTGGCCTTGTTCTCTCCATCGACCGCCTCGGCCTCCTGGCCCTGGACGTAGATGCGCCTGTCCGCCTCCGCCTTCTTCTGCCCCTTCTCGGACTGCGCCACGTTCTCGGCCACGCGGATGTCCTTCTCCCTGTCGGCCTCGGCCTTGCCCACGTCACCGATCTTCACCTGCACTGCCACGTCCACCTTGGCCTTGTTGATCGCCTCGGAG
>JAFDER010000383.1 GCA_019310245.1 Deltaproteobacteria bacterium | reverse complement strand
GGGTCAGACCCCGACTCTTGTCACTGAGCCCGTCAAAGGGCAGCCCGAGCGCGTTATTACGCCCAACCCCTTGAAATCAGGAGCACCCGTGCCCATAATCCGCACATGGCAGCAGCACAAGGACCGCCTCCCGTCCAGCCGACGGACGTGCCGGCCGAGGGACAGCCGGATCTTCGGGTGAACAGCGACGAGCGGACGTGGGCCGTGATCGGCCACGCGGTCAGCTTCGTCGAGGGCGGGATCATCGGACCTCTCGTCGTCTATCTCATCAAGAAAGAGCACTCGCCGTTCGTGGCCTTCCACGCACTCCAGTCGCTCTACTTCGGCCTGCTGATGCTCGTGGCCATGCTGATCACGTTCATCACGATCATCGGGCCGGTGATACTGGCCGTGGTCTACTGGGTCTACGAGATCCTCGCCTGCGTCAAGGCCTACAACGGCGAGTGGTACAAGCTTCCGCTCGTGGGCAACTGGGCCGAGAGATCCCATCCCATCCCGCAGGTCTACCCCATGGCGGCTCCCCCGCCGCAGCCTCCGCCGCAGGGCTACCAGCCTCCGCCGCAGGGCTACCAGCCTCCGCCGCAGGGCTACCAGCAGCCTCCTACCGGATAACCTCCCGCATGCACGGCAGCAGGAGCACCCGTCCCCTCTCGGGGTCGATCCCCAGGCCGGACGGTGAGGCCGAGCGCTCGAATTCCTGCGGCGACACGATCCGCATCCAGGTGCGGCTCGACAACGGGGTGGTGAGCGAGGCGGCCTGCACGGTGCACGGGTGCACCGTGGCGCTGGCCTGCGCGCGGGCGGCCACGGCCCTGGCGCGGGGCAAGACACCGGCCGACGTCCTGCGCCGCATGACCGCCTCATCGCTCATCGAGGTGCTCGAGGACCTGCCGGACGACCACGAGCACATGGCCGAGATGGCGGCCGAGACGCTGCACGGGGCCGTCGAGGACGCGCTCCTGAACTCCCGCGAGGAGTGGAAGAAGCTGTACCGCACCTGAAACGCTTCGTCTCGACGTAATTGCAATAACAGTGCGCCTGCACTATGCAGGAACACAGGCGGCAGAAACCGGAGAACAGGATTTGAGCACGGATCCAGCGCGCAGGGACGAGGAGATCGAGCAGGCCACGGAGGCCCTCTCGTCCATGGACCCGGACGCCAGCCTGGTCACCGTGCTCCTCGAGGTGCAGGACCGCGTGGGGTACCTGCCCGCGCAGGTCATGAAGGAGGTGGCGATATCTCGCGGCGTGCCCGAGATCTCGGTCTTCGCCGTGGCGAGCTTCTACAACCAGTTTCGCTTCAGCCACCCCGGCCGCCACCGGATCCAGGTCTGCATGGGCACGGCCTGCCACGTCAAGCGCGGCAAGGTCGTCCTCGAGTCCTTCGAGCGCCGGCTCGACATCAAGGAGGGGGGGGTCACCGACGACCTCGAGTACGGGCTCGAGAGGGTCAACTGCGTCGGGTGCTGCACCCTCGCCCCCGTGGTGGTGCTCGACGACGAGGTCATCGCCGGGATGAGCCCCACGAAGGTGGACGGCATCCTTCTCAAGCACGAACTCGAGCGGAAGGAAGGCGCGTGATGGACGAAGCGCGCCACGAGGCGATCCGCTGCCGGCTCGCCGCAGCGGCGGGCAGCCTCCCCGCGGAGGTGGACGGCATCGTCGTCGAGATCGGGATGGCCACGTGCGGCCGGGCCGCAGGCGCGGCGGCCGTGTCCGAGGCCTTCGAGAAGGCGCTCGATGGCCGGGCCGGGCGCGTGGTCTCCGTGGGGTGCCTCGGGCACTGCTACGCCGAGCCCATGGCCGTGGTCCACTCCCCCGACTGGCCGCCCATCCTCTACGGCTACCTCACGCCCGGCAAGGCCAAGGCCCTCGTCTCGAGGCTCGTCGACGACGGCGACCCGGCCCTCGAGTGGGCGCTCGGCGCCATGGAGCCCAACGATCTCATCCCGGCGGCGGCCGACATGCCGCGCTTCGCCGGCGAGACGAGGAAGCTGCTCAGGCGCTGCGGCCTCGTGGACCCGGAGGACATCGACTCGTCCCTGGCCGCGGGTGCCTACGAGGGCCTCGCACGCGCGCTCGCGATGGAGCCCGAGGAGATCATCGACGCGCTGCGCCGATCCGACCTCAGAGGACTCGGAGGCGGGGGGTTCCCCACGTGGCGCAAGTGGGAGGCGTGCCGGTCCACGCCCGCCACGACGCGCTACGTCATCTGCAACGCGGACGAGGGCGATCCCGGCGCGTTCATGGACCGCACGATCATCGAGAGCGATCCCCACTGCGTGCTCGAGGGCATGGTCATCGCGGGGAACGCCGTGGGCTCGCACGAGGGCTACATCTACGTGCGTCGCGAGTATCCCCTCGCCGTGGAGAGGCTCGAGAAGGCCATCTCGCAGGCATCCTCGAGGGGGCTTCTCGGCGACGACATCCTGGGATCCGGGTTCGGCTTCTCGATCCGCATCGCCCAGGGCGCTGGCGCCTTCGTGTGCGGCGAGAGCACCGCGCTCATGTACTCGATCGAGGGAAAGCGGGGCATGCCGCGCGTCCGGCCGCCCAGGAGCGCCGAGGCGGGCCTGCACGGAAAGCCAACGCTCCTGAACAACGTCAAGACGTACTCCTCGACGGCCCTCATCCTGGCCGAGTCGCCGGAGGCCTTCGCCTCAGTGGGCACCGAGAGGAGCAAGGGCACGGCCGTGTTCGCCCTGGCCGGCAAGGTGCTCAACACGGGCCTCGTCGAGGTGGCCATGGGCACGACCCTGCGCGAGATCATCTTCGACATCGGCGGCGGCGTGCCTCACGCGCGCAAGGGCTCGACCGTGGAGGGCGAGACCACGAGCTTCCCGAAGGCGTTCAAGGCCGTGCAGATCGGCGGCCCCTCGGGGGGCTGCCTGCCCGAGAGCGAGCTGGACACGCCCATCGACTTCGACGCCCTGGCCACGGCAGGCGCCATGATGGGCTCGGGCGGCATGGTGATCCTCGACGAGGACAACTGCGCCGTGGAGACCGCGCGCTTCTTCCTCGAGTTCACGCAGAAGGAGTCGTGCGGCAAGTGCACCTTCTGCCGCATCGGCACGAAGCACATGCTCGACATCCTCGAGCGCATCACGCAGGGCCACGGCCGGCCCGAGGACCTGGACCGCCTCGAGGAGCTCGGGCAGGACATCAGGATGGGATCGCTGTGCAACCTGGGCAAGACGGCTCCCAACCCCGTGCTCACGACCCTGCGCTTCTTCCGCGACGAGTACGAGGCGCACATCAACGAGAAGCGCTGCCCGGCGAACGAGTGCAAGGAGCTGTCCACCTACGTCATCGATCTCGAGAAGTGCCGCCGCAGCTGCGACGCCTGCGTGGGCAGCTGCCCCGTGGAGGCCATCTACACGCGCAAGGACCGGCTCAAGGTCGTCGACCAGTCGAAGTGCGTCAAGTGCCACTCGTGCTGGGACGCGTGCCCGCCCGAGTACGACGCCGTCTTCAAGATCTCCCCGTTGCCGGCCGCGGAGGACGCATGAGAGAGGTGACTCTCATCATCGACGGCCGCGAGGTCCGCACGCAGGAGGGCCGCCGCGTCCTGGCCGCCGCCCTCGAGGCGGGATTCGACATCCCGCACCTGTGCGGCGTGGAGACCGAGTCGCTGCCGCACGGCTCCTGCAGGCTGTGCTGGGTGCAGGTCGAGGGCCGCGAGGAGCCCGTCACGGCCTGCACCCTCATCGCGCACGACGGGCTCGTCATCACGACGCGCAGCGAGGCCGTGGACAGGCTCGTGCGATCCGGATTCCACCTGCTGCTCTCCAGGCACCCCCTGCCGTGCAAGGGCTGCCCGGGGCACAAGCAGT
>JAFDER010000382.1 GCA_019310245.1 Deltaproteobacteria bacterium | reverse complement strand
AGGACGGACGAAAACCGCTCACCACGTTGAAATCACGGGGCATTCGCGCCATGTCGGTCAATGCCGGGAGCGTGGCGATACCGGCGATCAGGACTTCTGTGTCAGGGCGCGGCCGGACGCTCAGGCGTGGAACATGCCGAGGCCTCGCCTGTCTCATGACCAATCTTGTACGAGGCAGGACATTGTATTAGGGATGGGGACCGTGGGACGAGTCGTGACGATTGACGGTCCAGCCGGCGTGGGCAAGAGCACGGCGGCGCGGGGTCTGGCCGTGAGGCTGGGCTGGTTCTATCTGAACTCCGGAGCACTCTACAGGGCCGTGGCGTGGAACGCCTCCAGGCTCCGCCTCGATCCCGCCGGGCCGGACGACAGGCTCGAGGCCGCGCGGGATCTCGCCGAGCGCATCCGGTTCGAGCTGGACGATGACGGGCTCACGAGGATCCTGGTCGGCGACGCCGTCCCTGGAGATGCCCTCCTGACGGAGGAGATCGCGGAGGGGGCCTCGATGGTGGCCAGGGATCAGAGCGTGAGAGATGTCCTGCTGCCGGTGCAGAGGGGAGCCGGACGATCCGGAGACGTGGTGGCCGAAGGGCGCGACATGGGCACCGTCGTGTTCCCCGATGCCGAGGTGAAGTTCTTCCTCGACGCCGACATCGTGGTGCGGGCGCAAAGGCGCTTCCTCGAATACGAGTCGAAAGGACGATCCATCTCGCACGAGGAGATCATCGTCGACATCGCGGAGAGGGACGAGCGGGACAGGACGCGGTCCGCATCCCCTCTCAGGCCGGCAGGCGATGCCGTGACGATCGACACGACGGATCTCGGAGCAAGAGAAGTGGTGGAAAGAATGATCGAGCACGTCGCGTCCGTGATCGCGGGCATGGGAGCGGAGGTCGAAGAAAACAGATGAGAGCACGCATCGCGAAGCACGCAGCAGCGGCCGTGGTCTGCATTCTCGTGCTGGCCGGCAAGGCCCCCGCACAGGGCACGGAGCTCGACAGGAGGGCGCTCGGTCTCGTCTCGAGGATCGAGAAGAACCCCTCGTCCCACACGGCGGTCCTCGACGTGATCCGGCTGGGCCAGCTCTGGGATCTGACCTCTCCGGGACTCGTCGAGAAGCAGATCGAACGCATCGGCAAGCTGGCGAAGCTGCACCCCGAGGCGTCCCTGCGCGTCCGCGAGCTGGAGCGCCGGGAGCTGCTCCATGCCGGCGAGGTCGACAGGGCGCACGAGGCCGTGAAGGATGCGGGCCTCGTCACGACCTGGCTCATCGTCGGACCCTTCGACAACGAGGACCGGGGCGGACACGAGAAGGAGTACGGTGCCGAGATCGACCTGGATGAGCCGTTCGACACGGGTCTGGCATTCCAGGGCGACGAGAGGCCCGTGGGCTGGCGCAGGGGCGAGGCCACGCGGACCACGGGAAGGCTCGACTTCTCGAACTACCTCTATCCCACGAGCAAGGTGTGCGGGTACGCGGGAACGTACCTGGTGTCGCCCAAGGCCCAGGAGGTGGGCGTCTGGGCCGCCTCCGGGGGGACGCTGAAGGTCTGGGTCGATCAGGCCGTGGTCATCGAGGACGACGTGTACCGCTCCACGGGGCTGGACCGTCACGCGGCCACGGTGAAGCTGTCGAAGGGGACGCACAGGCTGCTGGCAAAGGTCTGCAACGACGCCGGGCCCTGGAACGTCGTCATGAGGCTCACGAACCGCCACGGCCGGCCGCTGGGCGGGCTCGCCACGCTCGATCCGAAGAAGGAGTACAAGCCCGGGAAGAAGGCCCCGAAGGTCGGCAGGATGGACCACGCCTTCGAGGCGCTGACGGCTTCCATGGAGGACGACCCCGAGGACCACGAGGTCCTCGCCGCACTGGCCCGCTACATGCTCCTGACCCACTCCGACGACCTCACGGAGACGGTGGCCGGAGACCACGCACAGAAGGCGGCGGACGCGAGCGGGACGTGCAGGGACCTCATCCTCCTCGCCCGCACCACGGACGATGCCCACATCGGCCTCAACGCGCTGCGAAAGTGCGTCCTCGGCGACCCGGACAACGCGGAGGCTGCCTACCTCTACTCGCTGGGGATGCAGGGAAGCATGGGCGTGGCCGACTTCCAGAACCTGGTCAAGGACCTGGCGAAGAGGTTCCCCGACGACCTGCACGTCCAGCTCCTGTGGCTGCAGCTGTTCGAGAACATGGGCATGCCCGCGACCGCGTACGCGGAGCTCTCGGCGATGAGGCTTCGCTTCGGGGACGTCCCGGCGCTCCTGCGCGCGAGCGAGTACCTCTCCGGTTCCGTGATGAGCGCCGAGGAGGCCGTGAAGTGGAAGGAGCGGCTGCTCTCGCTCCGGGGCGATGACGGGGACATCCGCCGCGATCTGCTCGACCTCGCCCTGGGACGAGCCGACTGGGACGCGGCCCGGTCACACCTGGCCGCCCTCATGGCGCCCGATCCGGACGACCTGGGAATGCTCGGATACGCCGCATCGAAGCACATGGCCATGAACGGGCGGGAGGACGCGGAGAAGGCGCGGGTGCGCGCGACGGAGGTCAGCCCGCACAACCCGTTCCAGTGGCAGAGGCTGGCCCGGTTCTACAAGCTGACGGATCGGGACGATCTGGCGCTGGCATGCTACCAGACCGTGCTCGAGCTCAACCCGAACAACGTGGACGTGCGCGAGTACCTGGCCCACCTCTTCCCCAGGAGCAAGTTCGAGCGCGAGTTCATCGTGGAGCGCGACGAGGTCCTCGCCCTGAACGAGGCCCTCGAGAAGGAGGGGCCGGATCCCGATCCCGCGCGGGACATCTCGAGCTACGACGCGACCATGCTCGTCGACCAGGAGGTGACCCGCGTCTTCGGAAACGGGATGGCCTCCACGTTCGTGCAGAAGGCGATCCGCATCAACTCCGAGCAGGGCGAGAAGATGTACCGCTACATCCCCATCCAGTACTCGCCGTCGTCGGAGGATCTGGACGTGCTCGGGGCGCGCGTCTACAGGACGGACGGCTCGGTGGATGATGCGGCCGGCGCCTTCGCCATCCCGATCTTCGACCCAGACGTGCGCATCTACTACGACATGGTCCAGGAGGTCATCGAGATGCCCCCCCTGCACGAGGGGGACGTCATCGACGTCAGGTACAAGGTGTCGGACGCCTCGCCGCGCAACATGTGGGAGAGGCACTACGGCAACATGATCCCCGTCCAGGGCACGGTTCCGGCCGTCATGTTCCGCTACGGGCTCATCGCCCCGCAGGAGATGGACATCCACGTCCAGGTCACGGCCGGGGCGGGCCTCTCGGAGAAGGAGGAGAGCCGCGAGCCCGGAGAGCAGGAGAATGAAGCCACGATCCTCCGTCTCTGGGAGCGCAGCAACGTACCCGCCATCGAGAGGGAGCCGCGCATGCCTCCCCTCGCGGAGGTTTCACCGCTCATCAAGGTCTCCACGTTCGGCTCCTGGGAGGAGTTCGGCACCTGGTGGTGGGGGCTGTCCTCCCAGATGATGGTGGCCGACAAGACGATCAAGGACAGGGTCGAGGAGCTCGTCGAGGGCAAGAGCTCGGACGAGGAGAAGGTCGAGGCCATCTTCGACTGGGTGATCCGCTCCACGCGCTACATCGCCCTCGAGTTCGGCATCCACGGATACAAGCCCTACGCCTCGCCCCTGGTCGTCTCGAGAGGCTTCGGCGACTGCAAGGACAAGGCGACCCTGCTCTACGTCATGCTGCGCGAGGCGGGCATCGACGCCGCTCTCGCCCTCGTCCGGACGCGCGGCTCCGGAGAGATCGGATCCGACTTTCCGTTCCAGTTCCAGTTCGACCACGCCATCGCCTACGTACCGTCCATGAACC
>JAFDER010000381.1:2243-6095 GCA_019310245.1 Deltaproteobacteria bacterium | reverse complement strand
CGAGACCGACGTGAGGTGGAAGGCCGAGAGGCCAAGGTGCGTGAAGTGCGAAAAAGAGCTGTCCGTCGACGATGTTCCTGTCGGCAGCCTGGATGACGTGATCTGTCCCGCGTGCGGTCATGGCAACACCACCTACCCGGCGCCCGAATGGCTCGGCGATGCCCTGCCCTCGGCCCGGCAGGTCTACTGCGGGGAGAGGCCGGCAGCCGCAGGGGACGCGGCAGTTCTCGATGTGGACGACGGTGCCAAGCCCGTGATCCTGAGCTGCCCGCAGTGCAAGGGATCGCTGAAGGTGTCGTCGCGCTCGGACAGGCTGGTCCCGTGCGAGTACTGCGGGTCGGACGTCTACCTTCCGGACGACCTGTGGAAACGGCTGCATCCGGTCAAGACGTCCTCCACTTGGTACGTCCGCTTCGATGGGAAGAGCCAGAAGAGGCTCGAGAGGGAGCGGGAGACCGCCGAGCAGGACGAGCGGCGGTGGCGCGAGGAGGAGGCGTTCCAGGAGAAGGAGCGCAGGCGCAAGAAGCTCAGGCCCGCCCACATCGGCTGGACGGTCTTTGCCGCGTTCATCGCCACGATCGTCGTCGGTGCGCTGCTGCCCATCCTTGCCGGTGACGGGGATCCTCTCTTTGGCATCGCCGGACGGATCGTGTGCCCTGGCGCCTGCGAGGGATGCGAGGGACCCATGATGACGGAGTCCTGGACCACGCAGACGAGCGACGGCTCGAGCACCCAGTTCGACTTCTACTGCTCGCCTCCCGGCGCATCCCAGGAGCAGAGGGTCCGCGTGTCCGACGGGACCGTCTTCCTGACCACGGTCCTCGTGCTCTTCCCCGTCCTCCTCGTCCTGGCGGGAATCGTCCTGGCGTTCATCAGGCTCTCGCAGCGCTAGCGCTAGGGGGCGGGCATGTACAGGGCCGCACAGCCGTACAGCAGCAGGCAGGATCGCAGGGCGGCGGAGTAGCCGAGGCAGTCGAGGAGCCCCTCCTCGATGAGCATGCCCGACTGGCAGCCGAGAGAGCACAGCTCCGGCGTGATCCCACCGAGGTCCAGCGCGCAGTCGATGATCGCGAACTCGCAGACCGCGTCGCACTGATCCTCGATCCCTCCGGGATAGAGCCAGCAGTCCATGAGCGCCGCGCAGTCGTCGGCCTCCATGGCGGCCCTGGCGCATTCGATGAGGTCCGAGGCCATGAGGGTGCAGGAGTCCTCGCAGAAGTCGATGGGCATGAGCAGCGTGCAGGTCTGTGCGAACTCGCAGATGGGGTCGCACTCGGGCGGCTCCTCCAGGTCCTCGTAGCAGGCGTCGATGGCCTCGCAGTCTCCGGCGGCCGCGGCCTCGAGCAAGCACAATCGCAGGGCTTCGCTCGATCTGTCGCAGAAGTCGTAGCAGTTCGGGGCCGGCCTGCCGCAGTCCTCGAGGAACGTGCAGATGATGTCACAGGCATCCGGAGGCAGCTCGGGGAGGACGTCCCCGGGTGCGTCCGGCCAGTCCCCCGGCGCGTCTCCTGGATGGGTCGTGGGGTCGGGAATGCCGTCCCCCGCCGTGCGGCCGTCGTGCCAGATGTCCCAGGGCTGGGTCGTCCCGCACGCTGCTGCACACACGGAAGCGAGCGCGATGACGAGGGGCAGTATCCTGGACATCGTCGCTCCTAGTCGATGAGCTGGAGGTCCGTCCCGCCGGGGTAGCCGTAGGAGACGAAGTTGTCGAAGCCGTAAACCACGAGCCCGACGGGCATGTCGGCCACGATGGAGTGGACGCCGTCGTTCTGCTCTCCGTCGATGATGTTGTGTGGAGGTGTCTCGCTCTCCTCGATCTCGGGGAACGAGAGCTGGCAGCGCGTCACGGAGTACTCGCCCATCGACTCGAGCTCGTCTTCCACGTCCAGGGTGTCGCAGGTGGCCCACAGGGGATTGCCGTCGAGCAGGATGGTCGTGGTCGGGGTGTGCAGGATGATGATGAAGTCGAACGCGTATTGGCTCGGCGTGAGGAAGATGTACTCCTCGCGCCACTGCTCCACCGGGGAGATGTAGATGAATGCAGGGTCGCCTCCGGGCAGCTCGTTCGTGATCCCCGTGACCTGCTGGCTGGCCACGAACTGCCCCACGCTGATGGGCTTGTCCGCGGAGATCAGGAAGTCCTTCTTGGACATGACGTCCTCGTAGTAGCCCGACCCGAGGATGAACTGGTTGTCCGGCGCCGGCAGGGTGGTCTGGATGGTGGTCTCGTCCTCCATCGCCATGATCCGGAAGTACTCCTTCTCCCCGTCCTCGGGCACGGACACGCTGCCTCCGGCGGCGCGCACCGCGGCCGTCCTCATGGGCGTGATGCCGGCGACGAAGTTGCGTCCCTGCGTTCCGGACGGGTACACCTGCTGCTCCAGGTGGTCGGCGCAGCACAGCCGGCTGGAGAGGTTGGGGAAGTGCGGCACGTCCGACGCCTCCGATCCCGTGAATACGGCCACGGGCTTGTCGGCGCTCACCACGGTGCCCGTGAAGTCCGCCATGAAACCGTCGGACTCGAGGTTGAGCACCTCGTAGGCGCCCAGCGTGATGTCCAGGGAGTCGCCCGCCGTCATTGCCGGGATGGTCCCGCCGTCGCCCAGAACGTACATCGTGTCGTTGAACGGCAGATCGATGTGGACGTTCGTGAGTGCCTCTGTTCCGACGATGGTCAGGAAGGCCCGCAGGTCGTTGTTCATGTCCGTGTCGGGATTCTCCGGCGTGTTCGCGATGGTCTGCGGCCAGCTCAGGACGATGTACTCGTTGCGCAGGGCCGTCGTGGGGATCAGGATCGAGGCGTCGTTCGAGAACACTTCCACGTTGTCCAGCGGATTGAACTGGTACGCCACGATGGGCGCCGTGGACTGGAGGCGGTAGGCGTTCGTGGTGAGAGCCGTCCCCGTTCCGTCGTTGAGTCCGAAGATCGTGGAGCCGTCGACCTCGAGCCGGTCGAGCAGGAAGACGTAGAGGTCGTCCGACGGCACCCTCACCTGGTCCACCTCGTAGATGTCCGGCTCCTCGCCGAAGGCGGCATCGTTGCGCGTGACCGTCACGATGGCCTCCAGCGGACTCGTGTTCGAGACCGCCACGGCGAACTGCTGGCTGGAAGCATCCAGCCCGAAGTGGATCATGGCGTTGTCCAGGTCCAGCGCCCAGTAGTCGCATCCCACGTTCGAGTGCAGGGACTCGGCGTACTCGCAGCCGTTGCGGCAGGCGCCGTTGACGCAGATGTCGCCAAGGTCGGGATCGCACCAGTCGATGCGGACCCACTCGATCGGCGGCTCCTCGTTGCACTCGACGATGTACTGGCCCTCGCACCCGAGAGTGCGGGGAATGCACTCGGCGCATCCCACGGGGGGATCCTCGAGGCACACGAGCCCCTCGGCCGTGCAGTCCCTCCTCACCGAGACGAGGAACTCCTCGTCCCGCTGGCAGACCTCGTAGACGTTGCCGTCGCAGCGCATCTGCCCCTCGTACATGCAGCGCCACTCGTCCGGGTTCCCGTCCCAGACCCAGTCGAAGTCGCCGTCCTTGTTCGTGTCCTCTTCTTTGCAGCCGCACAGGACCGCCGCAGCGAGCCCGAGACCCGCCGCCAAGCACATGACGCGTTGCATTGTGACCCTACTCCTCGCTGAACTTGAAGATGAAGACGTCCGCCGTGTAGGCGCTCCAGTAGTTGTTGTACAGGAACCTGTATGACCACTCGTCGTAGACGAAGCCCGGCGACTCGATGCCCCAGATGACCCACACGGAGTACCCGGATGGAAGCTCGGGCAGGCCCGCGATCGCGGTGAGATCCGGCACGGTGTACTAGGTCATGTGTCCCGGCAGGATGTACTTCCAGATGGG